>JBQDHL010000006.1:0-44709 GCA_052093725.1 Jeotgalicoccus sp.
CTGAAATTAATATTTAAACCTGTCTCTTTAAGGGTATTGTTATTAAGTATGCACACATACAGTATTTTGAGGAGGATTATTTTGAAGAATGAACAGCTTGTTTTAGCAAAACGTCCGGAAGGTCTTCCGGGTGATGATATTTTCAGATTCGAAGAAACAGATATTAAAAAACCTGAGAGTAATGAACTCTTAATAGAAAGCGTTTATATTTCAGTCGATCCATATATGCGCGGACGCATGAATGATACTAAATCATATTCGAAGCCTTTTAGCATAGATGAACCTTTAAACGGTCATGTACTCGGCAGAGTTGTCGAGTCTAATGCAGCTGGTTTTAAAGAAAATGACGTCGTAACAGGCGGATTGTCATGGAAAAAATATAATACAGTGTCAGCTGATGCTGTAAATAAAGTTCCATCTGCCGATGTGCCGCTTCATTTATATTTAAGCACGCTCGGTATGCCTGGCCATACTGCTTATGGCGGCTTACTCAACATCGGGAAACCAAAAGAAGGTGAAACTGTTGTAGTATCAGCTGCTGCAGGTGCTGTCGGTTCAGTTGTCGGTCAGATTGCTAAAATCAAAGGTGCACGAGTTGTCGGAATTGCCGGCGGTTCTAAAAAAGTAAATTACCTTACTGAAACCTTAGGATTTGATGCCGCTGTCGACTATAAGGAAGATGACTTCACTGATAAGTTAGCAAAAGCGGTACCTGACGGCATTGATGTATACTTTGAAAATGTTGGCGGCAGTATTTCTGACGAAGTCTTTAATCACTTGAACAGATTTTCGAGAATACCTGTCTGCGGAGCGATTTCTTCATACAACAGTAAAGAAGATAACGGTCCTCGTGTGCAGCAAAAATTAATCAAGTCACAAGCACTGATGCAGGGATTCCTCGTTGCACAGTTTGAAGATGATGCTGAAAACACGAGTAAACAGCTTGCACAATGGATTCAGGAAGGTAAAATAAAATCAGAAGTATCTATTGCTGAAGGATTCGATAAGTTGCCTGAGGCTTTTAGAAATCTCTTTACCGGAGATAATTTCGGCAAGCAGATTGTTAAAGTATCGGATTCATTAGATTAATATAGTAAAAAAACCGTTTGAAGATTTTTATCTTCAAACGGTTTTTTTCTTTTCTAGAAAACTAAGCTCAATATTCTACCATAATAAGAACTAAATAAAGCGTGATATTCAAATTCATAAACTTCTTCACCTAAATACAAAATTTCGTAAACTATTTCTTTATCTTCAATTTCAAAATTAGTATTTAAAAAACCATTCTTCGTATAGAATTGTTTTCTCTTATATCTCTGCTCATAATTATCAGCAGAACGATCGACTTTTTCTATATTTAAAAGTAATCGTTTGTCTTTATGAATTTCTTTCACATGCTGCAGTACCTTGCTCCCGTATCCTTTAGATTGTTGTGACGAATCAATAGCAATATAAAATATATAAACAATATCTTTGTAATATGTTAAGTACAAGAAACCAATATATTCACTGTCATCATATATCGCATAAAAGTCACTGTTGTCTTTTTTAGATTTATATTTCAAAATCCAAAAGGGAACACGTTCATATTTAGGGAAAACCTCGAGATAATATTCTTTTACCCTCGACAATTCATTAGTTTGATTCAAATGAATTAAATTAATCACCGCTTTAATCACCTTTCACTTTTAATGCTGATAAAACTAAATATTTCTATTTTGTTTTAACTAACAAACTAACTACTTCAACGTGCACCGTGTGCGGGAATAAGTCCACAGGTTGCACAGTTTTTAATTCATAGCCGAATTCTCTCATCCATGTAATGTCTTTTGCGAACGTTTCCGGATTGCATGATACGTAGACAACTCTGTCAGTTCCGAGTCTTGCAATGCGGCGCATCACTTTACCGCCTGCACCTGAACGCGGCGGGTCAAGCATAAGTAAATCCGGAATCCCCCAAGTTTCAAGTATTTCTTCCATACCGCGGCGGGCGTCTTTTGCAAGGAAGTATGTGTTATCAATTCCGTTATCCACTGCATTGCGTTTCGCCGATTCAATAGATGATTCCACAATTTCAATACCTGCAAGTTCTTTTACTTTCGCAGCAAATGGCAGCGAGAATGTTCCTACACCGCAGAACAGATCAATCATCCGTTCATGTTCTTTCGCATCTGCCATCTCAAGTGCCAGTTCCACCAGCTTTTCTGCTTGCGTCGGATTCGTCTGGAAGAATGTGTCGAACCATGTGCGATATTTATAGCCGTACATCACATCGTGAATATAATCTCTGCCGTAAAGCAGGTGCGTGTCTTCAGATTGTGAACGGTCAGCAATGTCTGTATTCACCATCCACATTATGCTCTTCATATTGTCAAAGTCTGCTGTAAGTTCTTCAATCAGTTCATCGATTAAAGGTTCTAAGTCACCCTCTGGTTTCTCAGTCGCAAAGATTGCAAGCATCATTTCTTCAGTTTCCTGAGAGCGTCTCACCATTAAGTGTCGAAGCAGTCCGCCGTGACCTTCCTTATCGTATCCTGGTAAATTATGCTTTCTCGCCCATTTAGAAACAACGAGCATTGCATCCACCATTTCATTGTTTGCAATTAAGCACGTATTGATGTCGATAATTTTTCGGAAATTCCCGAGTTCGTGCATTCCAAGCTCGCCATTTTTACCAAAGGTAAATTCCATCTTGTTACGGTATTCAAATGGATTATTTTCCATGCCTATCGCATCTTTAACTACCGAAGAATCGAAATTATTTCTCTTCAATTCTCGCTTCACAAATTTTGTTTTCTCTTTTAACTGCGCTTCATAGCTCCAGTGCTGCCACACACATCCTCCGCATAATTCAAAATGCGGACAAGGCGGCGTTACCCGGTCTGGGTGTGCCGTTACTATTTCTTTCGGCAGAACATTTGCGCGCTTTCTCGTAGGATTCGGTACTTCGACAGTCACCGTTTCCCCTCTCAGCGTCTGCGGAATAGCCAGATTCAATTTGCGTGGTTTATGTCCGCCATGGTCGCGCAGTGCGTATCCGCGGCCGGAACCTTTATTATCCATCTCATCTATCGTTACTGTAAATGCTTCAATATGATCGTTATCAATTTTAACCAATATTATCCCCTCACACATCTATTCATTCTTATAATTTTACTGATAGAGCTGACTTGTTGCAAGCTAAAATGACAAAAGTATCATTACTGTTGTTCAGTAATGATACTTAATAATTAATACATAATTTTTTTGTTTTTATTTTTAAAGCGCTGGTTATGAGAAGACACCATTGCAAACTGATCAGCCTTCGGATCAATATACGTTTTCGCATTGTTCACAGCATTCACTGCATCTGCATACGCACCTGCAATCAGATTCACTTTACCTGTGTATCTGATACAGTCGCCTGCCGCGAATATACCCGGTACATTCGTCAGACCCGTCGGTGCTGCTTTAACGAAAAAGTCATTTTCCAGATTGAGTCCAAGATTATTCTCTCTGAACAGGAGATTCTCCTGATCATAACCATGATTTACAATCAGCTCATCATAAGCATCATTTGTAATATCACCTGTCTGGTTATTTGTAATCTCGACGTATTCCATCAGTTCACCGCCGCTGACGCCTGTTACTTCGGACTGAGTCATCACTTTAACACCATTTTTCTGAAGCCTTCTGACATCCGCTTCATGTGCTGTCAGGTCATCTCCACGGTAAATAATATGAATCTCACGTGCAATTGGTGACAAATCATTTGCCCAGTCCACTGCTGAATAGCTTCCGCCGGTAATAAGTATTTTCTTATCCGTAAAGCGTTTAATATCAGGCACTGCATAATGAAGATTTTTATTTTCAAACAGATGCGCATTTTCGATATTCAGCTTAACAGGCTTGATCATGCCTCCGCCGCCGATAGTAATGATGACACTTTTAGAATAATGTTTGTCACCTGTTGATGTTTCAATACTAAAACAGTCATCATTTTCTTTTTGAATATTGGTCACTATCGTATTCAGCACAACTTCCGGCTCGAACGTCAGCCCCTGCGCAATCGATTTTTCTATAAGCTGTCCTGCTGCGATAGGTTCGGTACCTCCGATATCCCAAATCATTTTCTGCGGATAAAGGTGCACTTTTCCGCCAAGCTTATCTTGTCCGTCGATTATTTTAGTCTTCATCTCTCTGAGACCTGCGTAAAATGCACTGAAAAGTCCGGCAGGTCCCCCGCCGATTACAGTGACATCATATATATTCTCCGTCATCAAAAATACACTCCTTAGTTAGAACCCAATGCTTCTTCGACATCTTCAACGATTAAACTGTTTGCAATATATCCGCTGTATAACCAACTGTCAGCCTGTGTGTATTCATAAACATTGTCATTTTCTACTGCCGGAATGTTTTTAAAGACATCATCTGACAATGCTGTTTCACTGTCGCCTTCTTCATTACCTATAAAGAAAATGTGATCTGCATCAAGTTCTGCAAGGCTTTCCAGTGATGCTTCAATCCACGGTGTTTCGTTATCCGTCGACAGTTCTTCTACAAGTCCGGGCACGCTTAATCCTAAATCGTTATATAATACTTCACCGCTCGATTTATCTTTGTTTGAAATAAAGTATGAATCACCTGTCCACCAGATTGCGATGGCTGTCTCTTCACCAACTTCGCTTTCCAGCTCAGCTGAAGTTTCTTCTACAAGTGTGTCGTATTCCGCTACTTTCTCTGCTGCCAGGTCTTCCTTGCCAAACACTTCAGATACACGTGTTAAGCGGTCTCTCCAGTCATCATAATCTCCGCTTTCAACGACAAATGACGGTGCAATTTTAGCGTAGCTGTCGTACTTATCTCCTGAAGCAAGGTCAGATGAACTTAACAGAAGTAAGTCCGGTTCTTCCTGCACGACTGCTTCAAACGGCAGATCAAACGGCATTAAAGGCAGTCCTTCAAGCCCTTCAGGCTGCAGGTATTCCTGGACACTGTCTTCTCCGACTGTCCACTGTGCCGCCGGTGTCTCTTCAAGAGTAAGTAAATCATCTTCAAGGTATGTACCGATAATTCTTTCCGGATCTGCAGGTACTGTAACCTCGTTGCCTGCGTCATCTGTAAGAACACGTTCTTCGCCTGTACTCTCTTCTGAAGACTCCTCAGCTTTGTTTCCTTCGTCGTTTGAACACCCTGCTGCAAAGATTGACATTCCAAGCATTAAAGTTACTAATTTTTTCATCTATTTTCTCCATTCGGTTATTGTAATTCATTATGACACTGATAATCATTATCAGTAGAATTTTATTACTTCCGGAAGATAATGTCAACTGTTCTTACCATCAATCGTTTTAATTACTCCGGAAGTGGTATATAAATAAAAAGAGAGGAATTATACCGTTAAGGGGATGATCGCATGACTGCATACAGACATCGCGACTTTAATTCCGTATACCGCTTTATGGCAATTGGTGCCGCAACCGGTATTATATTAGGAATTATCACAGGTTTAATTTTCGGACACGTTGCATTTTGGATTCTCGCAGGTCTGGCTCTCGGCATAAGCGGCGGTGCAGCTGTTGAAGCTTCACTTCATACTCCGCACCATAAAAAACAAGGATAGTTCATTTGAACTATCCTTGTTTTTATCTGGACACCATTACTTTTTTATACAATCTGATAAAGTCCGCTTTACTGAACATTACCGGTACTGGATATAAAGGATTCGCTTCTTTGTATGCTGCATCAGCCAGTATCTTCAAATCTTCATTCTTCAATTCCTGGAAGACCGTTCCGACATTCATCTTCTCATTTAAATCTTTAATGCTCGCTATAAACTTCTCTGCTTTTACTTCATTGCTGTCCCCTTCTTCAGTGACTTTTGCAATATCGCCGAGATGTGCCAGTTTTTCATGAATCACTTCACCGTATTCTTCTAAAATATGCGGCAGAATTATTGAAACTGCCTGACCGTGCTGCACGTTGTATTTAGCACCGAGTGCATGAGCCATTGCATGAACATTCCCTACATATGCTCTCGTAAATGCTTTGCCCGCAAAGTAAGATGCCCGCTGCATATTTGTTCGTGTCTGAATATCCTGTCCGTCTTCATATGATTTATATAAATTATCGTAAATCAATTCAATTGCTTCTTCACTCAGCATTTTCGTCTGTTTCGTGTTACTCCTGTTAAGGTACGCTTCCACTGCATGCGTTAATGCATCCATACCTGAAAATGCCGTCATATTCTGCGGCAGACCAAGAAGGAGCTCCGGATCAAGCACTGCTGCATCCGGCATCAGTTTAGTATCAATGATTGCGTATTTCTCTTTAGTTTCACTGTCTGTAATAACGGCTGCTATAGTTGCCTCGCTCCCTGTTCCTGCAGTTGTCGGCACTGCGATAAAATAAGGCAGTGTTTTTCTGACTTTTAAAACACCTTTAAAACGGCTGAAATCCGTCGTATTCTTAGCAGCAGCAATGCCTGTACCTTTTGCACAATCAATTGCTGAACCGCCGCCAAAACCGATAATCCCTTCACAATCCTGATCATTATAAACTTTTACTGCTTCAGCAATATTTTTTGTCGTCGGATTTGCCGTTGTTCCCTTATATATGAAATAAATAATATTTTCTTCACTCAGGCTGTCGAGCATTTTATCCAGCAGACCTGTCTGAACAATGCCCTCATCTGTTACAATAAGCACTTTTTTTATATTCTGTTCAGTTAATTTCGGTGTAAGTTTTTCAATGCAGCCCACGCAGTTTATAACTGCCGGCGGCTGCCAGTTTAATAAGTGCGCAGTGCTTTTCATAATCCACTGATATGCGCGGCTGTACAGTTTAAATAACATAATAATCTTTCCTTCCAGACGTGCCAAAATCTTTCATTACATATATTCTATATATCCATTCCTAAATTCAAGTGAAAGTAAAATGATAAAAAGATTAAATTATCCGCTAATTTTAATAAATATTATACAGTTGACATTTATACAGTCAGACTATATAGTTTGACTGTATAGTCGAACTATATATTAAGAGGTGAATAAGTATGAGACCTAAACTTTTACCGCTGTCGGAAACGATGCATTTAATTATGCTGGCATTAAGAAAGCCGCTACACGGATACGCAATTATGCAGGTGGTGAGTCAAATGTCGGACGGCCAGGTTAATATCGCAGCAGGCACGCTCTACGGTGCGCTCGATAATCTTAAAAAGCACGGTTATATAGAACTGATTTCAGACCCTGCCGAGCGCAAAAAAGTCTATCAGGTCGCTACACTTGGCGAAGAAATACTGGAACTTGAAAATATACGCTTAAAGAAATTTATTTCACTTTATGAGAGTGAGGATGGTTCAAATGAATAAGTACAAATTCTTTATTGATCCATTAAAAGAGGAACAGTGGATTAACGAAATGCAAGACAAGGGTTACCGTTTAACTGATATTTCACTGGATTTCATTTATAAGTTTGAAAAAACTTCGGAAGATTACGTTACACGGGTGGATTACCAGGAGATGATGAGCGTATCGAAATACGAAGAATACATCAGTATCCACGAAGAATTCGGATGGAATCATATAAGAGGCGGTCGCTTCGGTGCAATGACGCAGGTCTGGTCAAAAACACCGGACGGCAATGACGAATTATTTTCCGACAGGGAATCTAAAATTCATTATTATAAACGATATATGAAAATGACGAGCGGGCTCGCAATTCTCTTCTTAGTTTACTCAATGCTGTTTCTTCCGGACAGCCCGGGAATGATATTTTTAACACCCGGATTATGGGAGATGCAGGGGATGGCATTCTGGAGAGCATTCCTGTTTGAACTGCCCTTCGCTCTAATGAGAGTGCTTCCGGCAATACTCTTCCCTGTAACAGTAGTACTGCTGCTCATCGCTTATTACAGAATGGACAAAGCTAAAAAAGAACTCGAACAGGAAATTTAAAGTTTTGTATAAAGGAGATGTTTAAATGGAGCTAAGCAATATTTCTAAAAAGTACCGGAGCAATGTTGTTCTCGACAATATTAACTTTACCCTGGACTCAAATGTCACAGGCTTAATTGGTAAAAATGGTGCAGGTAAAACGACGATGATGAAAATCATGTGCAGCATTATCCAAAACTACTCCGGTACAGTCACTAAAGATAACAGTGCTGAAATCGGATATTTAATCGAGGAACCGAAATACTATAAAAACAAATCCGGTAAATATAACATCGAGTACTTCTCGAAAATCTATACCGCAGATTATGACAAAGCATATATTAATTCCCTGCTTGAACAACTCGGTATGACCGGTTATGTAAATAAGAAGATGAAAACCTACTCGATGGGAATGAAACAGAAACTCGGCCTCGTCATCGCTCTTGCACGAAAACCGGAATATTTAATTCTCGATGAACCGACAAACGGGATGGATCCGGACGGTTCGATTGAAGTCCTCAACATTATCCGTAAGCTGGCTGCTGATTACGGCATGAAAGTGCTGATATCCAGCCATAAACTCGAAGATATCGAAGCGGTCAGCGATGATATTGTTTTTATCGACAAAGGAAAACTCAGCAGCAAAGAAAATGTCGAACAGCTGAGTACTACGGTGACAATGTCGTTTGTCTTCGACCAGAAAGATATTGAGTTCGCGCTTAGCGTTGTTAAAAACTTCGATGATTCAGCCAAACAGACAAAAAATATTGTTTCCACTACTTCCGTTCATTTGCTGCAAGAAATGTTAAAAGCTCTGAGTGTTGAAAGTATTTATCCGGTAGATATTAACAAACATCAGCGTTCGGTTAAAGACTATTACTTCACACAAATGAAAGGGGGCGGCCAGCATGAGAATCAGTAAATTAGTTTCGTATGATCTTAAAAATATAATGACGAGCTGGCTCACCTACTTTTCAATTGTATTATGTGTGCTGCCTGCATTTGGTATTGCTTACTCTGTAGCTAATTTCAAAGGGCCGTCGTTTGAAGTCATTCAGCTGACTTATTTCTTTGCATTTTTCGGTTCACTGCTCGTAGTCATTATCGCGATGCTGTCATTCACAAAAGACCTCAGTCAGAATACTATTACTCTGATGATGAATGAAAAATCGAAACGGATACAATACTATATAGCGAAAGTAATCACTATCGCTATTATCGGACTAATCTTTGGAATTGCCGGTACACTTTCCACTTACTTGCTTGCTGAATATGCAGGACTTGAAATGGCATCTGAATTATTCTGGCAAATAACAGTTCACTATATATTATATGCACTCTTCTACGGTACATTATTCCTAACAATCAGCACATTCTATACGAATGTACTTGCACTTTTTATCGTTGCTGTACTGTCGATTATGATGCTGCCGACACTGTTTGACGGGCTGCTGTTGTGGAACGATTTACCAGAATGGATGGGCACATTTATAACAGACTGGCTGCCGCTCTACTTTATTTCGGAAACAATCGGATCGCATAATTGGATCGCAGAACACTATATATCAACAATTATCGCAATTGTCTTATTCATTGTGATTGGTATTATGAGAATAAGAACAAAAGATTATTAAAGCAAAGAAAGTCCCCGGAAATATTCCGGGGACTTTCTTTGCTTTAAATTGGAAATTCTTCTTTTCCTGATAACTTAATTAAGGATACCTGGAGCAGCAATACTACTATAATAACTATGACTGCTATTGATATATGAACTAATATGGGAGTATCGAAAAACACTGGAATAAACATTGCCAGTATAACTACCATACTCAGCATTGACCCCTGTCTCTTCGATTTTAAGCTGATGTATTGTTTTTCTCCGCAATTTGGACATTTTGCAGATGCATCGAGATTTGTAAATGTTTTAACCTTATCTTTAAACGTCCATTCTGTCTGACAGTTTGTACAGCGCGCCAAATTAATTCGCTCCCCTTTAAGATAATGTTATTTTAACAGATCCCATCTCACTCATATATTCTGCTCTGTGTTGCTGTTCAGTTATTTTGTTATTCTCCAGCGCATTCTTTACTTTGCCGACGTTTGCTCTCGCAACAATTTTAGTATTCTCAGGTTTCGTCCGGTAATTAACACTTACAGATCCCATCTTGCTGAGTGCTTTTAAATCACTATCAGGTGTCAGGTTATCCAACGTAATCTTACCCAGTTCCGTAATTAATTTATATCTTTCCGCTTGAACACCGCCGGCAGTTATTCTGCCCATTTCCGTTTCCATATAAAGATTTTTGAAGTTACTTGATTCCACTTTTAATGCCCCCATAGCGGACTGGAATTCACCGTAGTTGCCTGTCAGTCCTTCAGCTTCTATAGCACCCTCATTTGTTTTTATCTTAAATTCTTCCGCTTCAATATCACTGATAATCACTTTGCCGTTTTTATTATCAATAGTAAGCATGTCCAGTTTATGTGGCCAGATAATAACAAGCTCGTCTTTTTTCAGCTGTTTGCGTTTTTTCATGAAATCAATAATCGTATTAAACTTCACATCATTCGAGCCACTGTGATGTATTGTCAGCTGGTTATCATTCGTTTCGTATTCAAGCTTTCCTTTATGAGTGTAGCTTAAAAATTTAATACCGAACTTTTTACCTGTTTCGACTTTAATTTCCACTGCCTCGCCATTAATGATGAACTGACTGATATCAACGTCTTTTATTTCTGCAGCAAAACTTCCGGTCACCGGCTGTCTGCCCTTTTCTTTTTCTTTCTGTATCTCAAAAGATTCTTCTGTATTTTTTTCTTCAGGTTCTTCTGTAATTTCTTCAGCGATAAATTTCTCAGCGACTTTACGGGGTTCTCCTAATATTTTAAGAAGATACTCTTCAGTATCGCCAAGCTCTATCGCTTTTTGTATCTGCATTTTAAAATCTTCTATAATTTCTTTACGCCGGGGTTCCGGCAGTACATTCAGTTCTTGTTCCAGCTCTGTTATAAACTCATTAAGCAACATCTAATTCCCCTGCTTTTCAAATTTCCTGTATTGGATACTAACCTTCAATATCATTATGCATGTCCTGCATCTTGTTCTCAACATTCGATATTTCAGATGCACATTCCTGAAACATTGCCATGTATGCATCGAATGTTTGCAGTCCACGTATATTATAAACACTCCCATAATATCATCAGTTGTTATCATTATAAACGGAGTCCAATTATATTACCAAATATCATATATTTATATTTTACCGGGAAAGCGTTATGATTAAACTAATTTATAAAAAGGAGATGTACATATGACTTTAACACTTTCCGATATTCAGGCTGCACACGAACGCATTAAACCTTACATCATCGAAACACCTGTTTTAAGACTTCATAATCTCGAAGAAATTCTAGGCTGTGAAGTATACGTTAAATTAGAAAATATGCAGCGTACTAAAGCCTTTAAACTGCGTGGGGTAATGAATGCACTGCTTCAGCTTACAGATGAAGAGCTGAAACGCGGCGTTGTCACTTCATCTTCCGGAAATCACGGTCATGCGGTTGCTTATGCATCAAAAATGCTTGGCATCAAGGCAACTGTCGGCGTACCTGATACTGCACCTCCGTTTAAACTTCAAAAAATTAAAGAGTATGGTGCTGAAGTTATTCACACAACTGTTGAAGAACGTTTTAAATTACAGGAGTCACTTGTGGAAGAATTCGGCTACACGCTGATTCCTCCATTTAATGATTACCGTATTATGGCCGGTCAGGGAACTGTCGGACTTGAAATACTGGAGCAGCTTCCGGATGTGGATCATATATTTGTTCCTGCGAGCGGCGGCGGTTTAATCGGCGGTATCGGCACAGCAGTTAAAGAAATGACAAACAGTGTTAAAGTCCACGGCGCGGAACCGGCGAACTTGCCGAAATTCTCTACGAGTCTGAAAAATGGTGAACTTACTCAGGTTGAAAACAAAGGAACAATCGCAGATGGTTTAGTCAGTATTATTCCAGGCGAGAAGAACTTCCCAATCGTACAGAAGTACGTTGATACATTCCATACAGTCAGTGAAGAAGCGATGAAAAAAGGTCAAAAATTAATGCTGATGGAAGCGAAGATTTTAACAGAAATATCTTCTTCAATTGCTATCGGCGGTATTCTAAACGGAGAAATCGAAGTAAATCCAGAAGATAAAGTCTGCTTCGTTATTACCGGCGGCAATCTTGGATTTGATCAGCTTGACTACATTAAAGACACAGAATACTAAATAAAAAAATCTGAGGCATCTGCCTCAGATTTTTTCTTTTGTACTGTCATAAACAAATAATGATGCAATTAATCCAATCAGAGCAATCCCTGTTATAAAGTAAAATGCGAAATGCGTACCTGCAGCAATTCCGTATTCAGTACTTTTATCAGCAGCACTCTGCCCTATCGTAAAGAGTGTAATCGCGATCGCAGTACCCAGTGCCCCGCCGACCTGAGTCAGCGTGTTCATTGCAGCCGAGCCGTCCGCATACAGCTGATGCGGCAGCTGGTTCATTGCATTTGTCTGGGACGGCATAGTTGTCATCGGCAGTCCGATGAACATAATCATAAATAATACAATGACCTGCCATACAGGCGTTGAATCTCCGAGGACAATTAAAAACCCGATATTCGCAGCGGTAATTAAACCAAACCCTGTAACGATGAAAAACTTCGGTCCAATTTTATTGTACAGACCCCCTACAATCGGTGACATTATAAAATTAAGTGTATTTCCCGGCAGCAATATCAGTCCTGCAACAGCTGCAGTATAGAACAATGCGCCCTTTAAATAGAGCGGCATCAAAATCGCCGTCGATAAAATAATAAACAGACTGATAAACATCAGCAACGTTCCAATTGTAAACATAGGAAATTTAAAGATTTCCAGGTTAATGAGCGGTGTTTCAAGTACTTTCTGTCTGCGTGAAAATAATATCAGTGCAATAATCCCGATAAGAAGCGGCAGCCAGACAATCATTGATGTGAATGCATTATCGGCATACATGCTTAAACCGTAAACAAGCCCTCCAAAACCAATTGATGAGTACACAACTGACAAATAGTCCATTTTCGGTTTTGTTACTGACGACACGTTTTCCACTACTATTAATGAATAAATCAGCAACAGAATATATAACGCCGCACTGATCCAGAAAATATAAGTCCATCCGACAGTTGTAATAATTACACCGGAAGCTGTCGGTCCGATTGCCGGAGCTGCTGTAATAACAAGCCCCATCAGTCCCATAACCATTCCGCGTTTATGTACGGGGAAAATGACCATCAGCACACTCAGCATCAGCGGTAAGATAATTCCTGTACCAAGTGCCTGCACAATTCTGCCTAAAAGCAGCAGTTCAAAATTCGGGGATAATGCAGCGAGTACCGCACCAATTCCTGATATCGACAGAGAAGCAGCAACCAGCTGTCTCGTTGAAAACCATTTAATTAAAAATGCCGATACCGGTATTAAAACTGCCATCGTAAGCAGATATCCCGTAGTCAGCCACTGAGCGGCCGATGCTGTAATATCATACTGGTTCATAATTTCTGTCAGCGCCATATTTAACGCAGTTTCCCCGAACAGACCGACAAATGCACCTAGCATTAGTGCAAAAGCCATTAATTTCGTATATTTAGTATTTATTAAAGCTTCCATTACATTCTTCTTTCTGTTTTAAAATAGTTTGTTCTTACATTAATAATTCAGCAGCACACATTCCCGTTACTGTACTTCTTTAAATCATATCAGATTTTCTTTTAATTACTCCACTTAAATCGTACAAAAAAGCAGAATCTCCAAAGAGATTCTGCTTTCTATATTACATTAATGAAGTAAACCACAATCCGAGCGATGTTCCGATGTAGTTTCCGATAATATAGCCAAGTGTCCCGATAATTAAAATAGGTCCTACAAGCTTCGTCCAGCCGCGCGAAATTGCCATTGCTGCAGCTGTTGTAGGTCCGCCGATATTCGCATTCGATGCAAGAATAATTTCTTCCAGATTAAATTTGAACAGACGTCCTAAACCAAATGAAAACACCATATTAATAAACACAATAATTGCTGCGAATACTAAAATTAACGGTGCATTTTGAATAATAAGCGGGATTGATGCCGGAACACCAATTACTACAAAGAATATGTAGATAAAGAATGTACCGAATTCCTGAGAGCCTGAAATACTTTCAAAGTATTTAGGGAACAATGCAACTACCAATAATGTCAGCGTTGTCAGCATCAGATAATCATCCCCGATGATGCCGCGCAGTACAGATAACAGTATATTGCTGTCTTCGGGAATTAGATTTGAAAAGAACCCGGCTAAACTGAATGACACTGCAACAATAACAAACGCTGTGCCGATTGCTTTTGCAATATCCTGCAGTGAAATCTCTTTCGCCTTCCAGTAATCCGAAGCCTGATTCTCACTGCCGCTGTTTTTCTCCATCTCATCCATATGAGGTGTTCCAAACTTACTGCGGAAAAAGTTTACTGCAGGAATCGTAATAAGCACGAAGAAATATAATACCATCAGCAGGTTATCAGCAACGACTGTCGATGATACGGTCCCCTCTTCTACATCAAAGCGCGTTGCCATTGCTGCAAAGTTTACGCCGCCTCCAGTATATGATCCGCTGAGCATTGCCGCAATATGATTCGACTGCGGTATTACATCTTTCAATAAGAAGAACGCAGTAATTGTCCCGGCTACGGTACCAATTGTACTGATTAAAAAGATAATCAGCAGACGTTTACTTTCCTGCCAGACTTTAACGACATTCGATTGAAATAACAGCAGCGGAATAGCCAGCGGCACTACATAAGTCCACACTGTATCGTAAACCGGTGAATCCAGTGGAATGACTCCCGTGTTACTTAACAGCATTGCACCTGCCAGCGCAATAATTGCTCCTGATAACTTCGATGCCCAGCTGAACTTCTGTTCCAGTATAATCGCAACTCCAGCCCAGCCAATTAAAATTGCCCACAGCACCCAGTAATTCTCGGGATGTATGAGACTTGTTGTCTCTTCCATGAACTCTCCCCCTTGTGTATAGTTACTCCTATTCTACTCCAGGGCAAATAATATTAACAGATAATTATAAATATTATAAAATAAAAAATGCATCTGCTGTATAAAAGCAGATGCATGTGCTTATAATTCTACTTCGAGAAGAATTGGCGTATGATCCTGTCTCGTGCCTGAATCAATCATTTCCGATTTGATTACTTTCCCGGCAAGACGATTGCTCACCAGCCAGTAATCAATTCTCCATCCCGAGTTGTTAATTTTACTCGTTTTCGCACGCTGCGCCCACCAAGAGTATACCCCCGTCACATCTCCGTGAATATGACGGAAAGTGTCTGTGAACCCATTATCCAGCAAATTTGTGAAGCCCTGTCTTTCCTCATCTGTAAACCCCGCAGAACGACGGTTGCCTTTTGGATTGGCCAGGTCAATTTCCCTATGGGCCACATTGAAGTCACCCGCAGCGAAAACTGTTTTCCTCTGATCCAGTTCTATTAAATAATCTGCATAACGTTCATCCCATATTTGACGCTCTTCGAGACGTCTTAAACCATCGCCTGCATTCGGCGTATAGACTTGCGTAATATAAAATTCATCAAACTCTAAAGTGATCATACGTCCTTCACTATCCATAGTTCCAGGCGAGCCTATCGATGGATAAGTGACCTCGGGCTGTAATTCTTCTTTATATAAAAACATAGTACCGGCGTAACCTTTACGTGCCGGTTCTGTCGAGCTGCGCCACACTGCTTCATAACCTGGGAATGATTCTTCTAATATTTCCTTATGTTTTTTTGTCGGACCAGCTGCAGAAAGTTTCGTTTCCTGAATCGCAATAACATCAGGATTGTGCACCTGTATTGATTTTAATACATCTCTGGATAGTAATGCTCTCGCCGACTCACTCGTCAGCGCAGCATTCAGCGAATCGATGTTCCATGAAATAAACTTCAAAATACTTCCTCCTAATTAATAGCATTCTGCAATTATATATATTTTCCAATTATTTCTCCATCAAAACCATACCGTTACGGTAGCTTCTCAAAAGGCTTATTATTTATTTTTATTAAATTTTCCGAAAACTCATTGACAACGCTTTCATTCTTTCTATATAATGAGCATGTGTTCGAATATCATATAGCTGTACGATATAAGTACAAGGAGGGTTGTAATGAGTAATATTTCTTCAGTAGATATTTTTATATGTGACCTGCCTGTCGTTCGTCCGCATAAACTTGCGATGACGACGATTACATCGCAGGCGATAGTCATCGGTATCATTAAAGATGACAACGGTCTTACAGGAGTTTCAGAAGTGGCGACAATCGGCGGTGCTTCATACGGGGAAAGTACAGTTGAAGCGATTAAAGTCAACATCGACAAATACATAACGCCTCACCTCGTCGGTCAGAACCCGATTTATTTCAGCAGAATTATGGATAATGTTTCTAAATCAGTAAGAGGAAATTTCTTCGCCAAGAGTCTTATTGAAACAGCATTAATCGATCTCGCAGCAAAACAGCGTGAAATCCCTGCCTACGAATTGTTCGGTGGAAAGATTCACGACTCACTTCCACTCGCCTGGACATTGGCCAGCGGAGATACACAGGGGGATATTGAAGAAGCGAAAGAAATGCTTCATCAAAAACGCCATAACATTTTCAAACTGAAAATCGGCAGCGGTGATGCTGATGCCAACGTCAAACATGTCGGAGATATCATTAGAGCCGTTGGTGATGAATCAAGAATTACTGTTGATATCAACCAGGCTTGGGACGAATACACTGCATTAAAGCAAATTAAAGCACTAGAGGAAATGGGTGTTTCAATGATTGAGCAGCCGCTTCCGACATGGAACTACGAAGGTATGAGCAGACTGACAGAACGTTTTGACGTCTCTATTCTTGCAGACGAAGCTGCTACTTCACTCCATGATACTTACAGAATTATTAAAGAAAGAGCCGGAGATGCCATTGCATTGAAACCTGCAAAACACGGGGGTATCCTCGAAACGAAAAAAATTGCAGGCATTGCAGAAGCAGCAGGATTCGGACTATACGGTGGCACTATGATCGAGTCTACACTCGGTAACGCAATCGCAGCAAGCGTCTACTCTACTATTCCAGAATTCAAATTCGGAACGGAAATATTCGGCCCGCTTCTATATAAAGACAAGCTGACTCTCGAAGATATCAAAGTAAAAGACTTCGAAATCCAGATTCCGGATGATATCGGATTTGGAGTCACACTGGACTATGAGAAATTAGAACACTACAAACGATAATACCAAATTTACTGCACAGCAGTGAGTTGCTTATATAAACTAAATCAAACTAAAGGGGATAATTAATTATGACACTAGAAATGACTAACCACTTACCTACTACTAAAAACGAACGCGTTGGAGAAGTTTTTGATCTTTTCATTAAACACATGCAGGAATTTCTTGAAGAAGCGAAGCTTAACCACGAAGAGTACACTAACTTTGTAAACTGGGCAGATCGTCTTGGTAAATCAGGAGAGCTTCCTCTTTATGCTGACGTATTCTTAGAAACTCATGTCCTTCAAGCGATGTACACTAAACTTCCAGGAACACAGCCTTCACTGCTTGGGCCATACTATGTTGAAAATGCTCCACTTGTAGAAGCAGATAAAAATGGTATTGTAGAGCTTCCTAAACGTGAAGACGAAGAAGGAGACGTTCTTTATTTCTCAGGTACAGTTAAAAATACAGACGGAGAAGTACTGGCAGGTGCTGAAGTAGATTACTGGCAGAATGATAACTCTGCGAAGTACTCAAACTTTGACTCAGATGCTCCCGACTTCAACCTTCGCGGACGTTTCTTAACAGATGAAAACGGTAAATTCACAGTGAAAACAATTCAAGCGATTCCTTACTCAATTCCTGACCAGGGACCGACTGGTGAATTCCTTGGTTACATGGAACAGCACCCTATGCGCCCTGCTCACGAACACATCATGTTCAAAGCTGACGGACACGAAACTCTAATTACTCAAGTCTTCTTCGAAGGTGACGAGTGGATGGAAACTGACGTAGCTGAAGGTGTGCGTGACGAGCTGATTACTAAGCTAATCGATAAAGGTGATCACAAAGTAGCATCACTTGATTTCGTAATGCGTAAACTTTAATAACAAACTGGGCATGGTGACATGCCCTTTTTGACTTTTAAGGAATAATAGGAGGATATTTAAATGAGAGAATTACCAGAACCAAAACTAAGTTTGCTTGGCCATATGGAATTAAATGTCGCGAAGCCTTACCTTCCGGGAAAAACACCGATTGGAACACGCAGAATCATCCAGGTGACAGGCGGAAAATTCGAAGGTGAACATTTCAATGCAACTGTTTTGCCAGGCGGAGACGATTGGATTACAGTGCGCGAAGACGGCACTATCATCCAGGATGTCAGAATTACTTTGGAAACAAACGATAAGGAACTGATTCTGATGAGCTACCGCGGCATCCGTACAGGAGACCCGTCAGTGCTTGCACGCCTTGATAACGGTGAAGAAGTTAATCCTGAAGACTATTACTTCAGAACTAACCCAATCTTTGAGACAGCGAGTGAGAAGTATCACTGGATGAACAATAGAATATTCGTTTCAAACGGTATTAGAATGCCCGAAGGCGTAAGCTACTCTATCTATACTGTTGAATAGGAGGATAAGTATGACAGAACGCATTCAAACTAAAAACAAAATGATTAATATAAATAAAACCGGTGATGGAAACAATGACACATTATTAATATTCATTCACGGCCTGACGGGTAACTATTTGCAGATGCACCACTTCCAGGAATATTTCAAAAACAGTTACGATACTCTGAGCTATGACCTCAGCGGCCGCGGTGACAGTTCGATTCAGAAGTCACCATCGAATGTTCATCAGCATACTGAAGACCTGCTGCAGCTGCTTGACTCTCTCGATTACGATAAGTTTATTATCGTAGGATATTCGATGGGAGGTTATATTGCATTAGATGCTGCTGCCCAGTCAGATAAAGTTCAAAAAGTTGTACTGCTCGACGGCGGCGGTGTTGCCAATGAAGATACAAGTAACCTCGTTCTTCCTTCTCTCGGCAGACTGGAGAAAACATTCGATACTGCTGAAGATTATCTCGATATGATGAAACAGTCATACGGCTCACTTGGTGTCGAATGGTCAGCTGTAATGGATCAGGTCATCGAACATGAGATTCATGAAGTTGATGGAAATATCCGTCCAAAATCAGACTATGCGCTGACTAGACAGGACTTTGAAAGCTTCTATGACTATCCTCATTCTAAGATTTATGAAAATGTAAATGTTCCGGTGCTGCTCATTATCTGTACCGGTCCGATTAAAGACAATACACCACTGTTCAGTAAAGACGGCTACCAGCTGATGATTGATACAGTAGCAGATATAAAATCTACGGATTATGCTCTCAATCATTACGAAATTGTATTCAATAACAATCCGGAATTGAACAAAGAAATCGAAGAGTTTATAGAAATGGAGTGACTGGATTTGGAATCTAAAATTACAGATATAAAATCAGCGCTTGAACCTGTAAGGAACGGTGACACGCTGATGGTCGGAGGATTCGGACTAATCGGCGCCCCATTAAGTCTGATAGATAAACTGACAACAATCGATGTGAAAGAACTTACAGTTATCAGCAACAACGTCGGGGAAGCTGGAAAGGGTCTCGGCATACTGCTCGACCAGGGCAAGCTTAAAAAAGCAGTAGGATCGTATTTCACAAGTAACCGTGAGGTCGCAAAATGGTACAACGCCGGAAAACTGGAGCTTCAGCTTCTGCCGCAGGGTACTTTGGGCGAAGCGATTCGCGCAGGCGGTGCCGGCATTGGTGGTTTCTACACAAAAACAAGTGTCGGTACTGATCTTGCCGAAGGTAAAGAAACTAAAGAAATTGACGGTGAAGAATACGTGCTTGAAAAAGCGCTGAAAGCAGATGTGTCGATTGTCCGTGCACATAAAGCAGATAAGCTCGGCAACCTCGTCTATTACAAAACAGCAAGAAATTTCAATCCGATGATGGCAACTGCAGGTAAATATGTAGTGGCAGAAGTCGATGAAATCGTTGAAGTCGGAGATTTGAATCCCGAAGAAATCGCAACACAGCATATATATGTAGATAAGATTGTACTTGCTGAACAAATTCTTACGAAGGAAGGAGTCGTTCAGAAATGAGTATAAAAGATATGATTGCAGAACGTGCTGCCAGATCGTTGGAAGAACAGTCGGTAATTAACCTCGGTATCGGTATCCCTACTCTGGTTGCGAATTATCTGGATAAGGAGAAATATTTCCTCCATACTGAAAATGGTCTGCTCGGAGTTACTTCTGTTGCAGAAGAAGACATCGATCCGAACATTGTAAACGCAGGGAAACAGCCTGTCGGTGAAGCGGCAGGCGCAAGCTATTTCCACAGTGCGGACTCATTTGCAATGATTCGCGGCGGTCATGTTGATGTTGCTATCCTTGGTGTCCTCCAGGTCGATGAAACCGGCCAGGTAGCGAACTGGGCAATCCCCGGAAAAGATATCATCGGTGTCGGCGGAGCAATGGATTTACTCGTTGGAGCTAAGAAAGTTATTATCACGACGAACCATACTGCGAAAGACGGCTCTCCTAAGTTTCTGAAAGAATGCACATACCCTATCACTTCTACTCGAAAAATTGACATGATCATTACAGATCTTGCAGTTTTCGAACGTAAAGATGATAAATTTGAACTGATTGAATTAATGGGCGATGCAACTCTTGAAGAAGTCGCAGAAAAAACTGAAGCGGATTATGTTGTTTCAGATGCATTGAATAGGAGTGTAAAATCATGACAGAAGTAGTAATTGTAGACGCAGTCAGAACACCGATTGGTCGTTATAAAGGTGCACTCAAGTCTGTGCGTCCGGACGATTTAGGTGCAATTGTTATCAAAGCTCTTACAGAAAGAAACCCTAATCTGGATGTGAATCAGATTGATGAAGTCCTTTTTGGTAACGCCAACGGTGCCGGAGAAGAGAACAGAAACGTCGCACGTATGTCTGCACTTTTAGCTGATCTGCCGGAAAGTATCGGTGGTACGACAATCAACCGTCTATGCGGATCAAGCCTGGATAGTGTTTCCATGGCCGCCCGCTCAATCTTAACGGGTGAAATCGACATTGCCATTGCGGGCGGTACCGAAAGCATGTCACGCGCGCCTTTCGTAATGTTAAAGCCTGAGAAAGAATTCCCGCGCGGCAACATGGAACTTGTCGATACAACAATCGGCTGGAGATTCCCAAATAAAAAAATCATTGAGGATCACGGTATTGACTCTATGCCTCAGACAGCAGAAAACGTAGCACAACGTTATAATATTTCA
The DNA here is from genome assembly GCA_052093725.1 of Jeotgalicoccus sp. Classification (GTDB taxonomy): domain Bacteria; phylum Bacillota; class Bacilli; order Staphylococcales; family Salinicoccaceae; genus Jeotgalicoccus. The sequence continues at coordinate 21,389 of JBQDHL010000006.1, forward strand.
CGCGAAGCACAGGATGAATTCGCATTTCAAAGTCAGCAGCGTGCAAAAGCTGCGGTAGAAGCGGATAAGTTCAAAGCACAGATGATTCCTGTAACGATTACAGACCGTAAAGGTAACGAAACAATCGTCGACAAAGATGAGCATCCAAGACCGGAAACTACATTGGAAAAACTGGGAACATTGAAACCCATCTTCCCTGACGGTACTATCACTGCAGGTAACGCTTCAGGTGTAAACGATGGTGCCAGTGCTCTTCTGATGATGAGCAAAGAGAAAGCTGATGAACTTGGACTCAAACCCCTCGTTAAATATTCTTTCTCAGCAACTGCAGGTGTAGAACCGGCAGTAATGGGACTTGGACCAATCGATTCAACAAAAAAACTGCTCGAAAAAACCGGCCGTACTATTGCTGACATCGGACTTGTAGAACTTAACGAAGCATTCGCTTCCCAGTCAATCGAGTGTATTAACCAGCTTGGACTTGACCAGGATATCGTCAACGTCAACGGCGGTGCTATCAGCTTTGGTCACCCTTTAGGTGCCAGCGGTGCACGTATTCTTACAGACCTCATCTATGAAATGAAACGCAGAGGTACTAAGACCGGACTCGCTACAATGTGTATCGGTGTCGGCCAGGGTATTTCATTGATGATCGATAACGTAGAGTAAACTTCTTTTTACAGCTTCATAACGAAAAGGACGTACAGTATTTTTACTGTACGTCCTTTTCTATTAGAATGGTAATTCTATTTCAGTATTTCTGCTGATCTGTTCTGCGGTATCCAGTAATGGTTTTAAATAGTTCTTCTCAACTTCTTCACGTGTTGTCTGGGAAGAGTTTGTAGAACAATTGATTGCAGCAATCACGTCGCCTCTCATGTTACGAATCGGAGCTGCGACAGACATCAGTCCGAGTTCCAGCTGATTTTCACTGATTGCATAGCCCTGCATCCGAACCTCTTTTAGTTCCTCGCGCAGATCTTCCTCTTTGTAAATCGTATGTTCAGTCAGCGGCTTTAATTCTGCAGTCTCAAAATATGTATCCAGTTCTTCTTTACTCTTATACGCAAGAAGCACTTTCCCCATCGATGTTGCATAAGCAGGAAGATGGGTACCGATATTCAAAGAAATTTTCATAATTTTATTTGCAGGTACACGTCCGATATAAACAATTTCCTCACCTATTAATTTCGCTAAAGAGCTCGATTCATTCGTCACTTTAGAAAGTTCTCGCAGCAGTGTCGTTGTAATTTCCCAGCTGTCACGTGCTGTCATATATGAGTAACCCAGCGATAATACTTTCGGTGTTAAATAAAATCTGTTATCCAGCATCTGCGCATATCCGAGATTAACCAGCGTAATTAACACTCGGCGGGCCGTCGGTCTTGATATCCCTACTAACTTCGATGCTGTTGAAATTGTTAAATGATCTGTACCATCGAACGCCTCGATTACTTTGAGACCTTTTTCCAAAGTCTGAAGGTGATCGGGAGAATTTTTGATATCTTCATTTGTCATATTATACCCCTTTCAAACGTACGAATAGTAAATTCTTGTACTAATAGTATAACATTTTAAAGTGTCATTTCTTTTTTTAATAGGAAAGTCCGGAACATATCCCTATAAAAAACCGGACAAATTATAATTTGTCCGGTTACATTTTATAATATATTTGTATTTTCTAAAACAGTTACAGCTTCAATATGTTTTGTCTGCGGGAATAAATCAACTGGTGTTACTTCCGTTGCTTTAAAACCGTGTCTTTCCAAGTACTTCATATCTCTTTGCAGCGTACTCGGATTACATGAAATATAAACTATTTTCTTCGGACTCACTTCAATAAGCGAATCTAAAAATTGTGTATGACATCCTTTACGCGGCGGATCGACGAATACAACATCAGCACTGACTCCGTCCTTAACAAGCTGCGGCATTACTTCTTCTGCCTTGCCTAAATAGTAGTCCGCATTATCGATGCCGTTCAGTTTCGCATTTTCTTTCGCATCTTCAACTGCAGTGTCGACAATTTCGATACCGATAATTTTACCGACACGATCTGACGCTGCAAGACCGATAGTTCCTATGCCTGAGTACGTATCGATAATCGTTTCGTCGCCGCTTAAGTCTGCCATGTCTAAGCCGATTTGATACAGCTTTTCAGTCTGTGCATGGTTCACCTGATAAAATGAACGGTCCCGTATTTTAAATGTTTTGCCGAGTAGCGTGTCCGTAATGTAATCATGTCCAAGCAGAACGATTGAGCGTTTGCCGAAAATTACATTTGTTTTCTGATCGTTAATATTCTGCACGATACTTTTCACATTCGGATATGCCTCTTTTAACGCTTTAACAATCGATAAAAACTGGTTCCGTTTGCCATTCGTAATAAAAACAACCTGTACTTCACTATCGTCGCTGTTTGAACGGATAACAATGTGTCTCAGCAGTCCTTCATGTGATGCTTCATCATAAATCGAAGTATCTTCTTCAATCAGTTTATCTTTTATAAATAGCATAATATCGTTATGCACATGTTTTTGAATATAGCAGTGTTCGATGTCGACAATATCGTGAGAACGAGGTTTGTAGAATCCCATCACCAGTCTGCCTTCTATTTTCTGTACCGGAATTTGTGATTTGTTGCGGTAATACAGAGAATCTCCGGTAACCGTATCGTTAATCTTCAGATTCAGTCTCGCCTGCTGATTAATATTTTGAGCTACGACCTGCTGTTTAAATACTGCCTGTTCGGCATCATTCATTACCTGTATCTGACAGCCGCCGCACTGGAAGTAATATTCACACGGCGGGGTCTGACGGTTCGGAGATTCTTCAAGTACATTTACAACTTTGCCGAAAGCATACTTGCTGTTCACTTTAACCGCTTTAAATTCTACTGTTTCACCTTTTAAAACATCTGGTAAAAACACTGGATATCCGTCGACTTTAACGATTCCCATTCCTTCGTGGGTATAGTCCTCTACGACTGCCTCATAGTTATCATTTTTAGTTATTGCATTCATGTTAAAACCTCTTACCTCATTAATTTTAAAGTGTTACCCCGAATATGCTGAAGCCGTCGCCGCAATTGGTTAAATGCTTCACCGGCATGCCATCCGTATATTTTTTTGCTGCTGTTGCAGTCGTAAACTTATACGTATCGTGCGGAATAATCGTCATTGGATTCCGGTAATCAAATGTTGCTCCGCTTTTAATATACTCAGTAACAATATCCCGCACCGATAATGCCGACTCATATAATATTTCCGCCTCTCGTAAAAATGGTGCATAGGCGACTTTATAATTGTTTGCCGGTACGATGAATTCATCCGATTCTTTCACAGGCACACCTTTATAGCTCATCTTAACGACACGTTTCGAGTCACTGATACGGTGTGCGGAACTTTCATAGCGTGCGGGTTTCGTTAAATCAAACGTATAATCGAGATCAAAGAACGTATCAAAATTGTATCCCGGGAAACCGTCCCTCGAATTATTCGACTGGAGTATTTCTTCCCCGTCGTAATCATTAAAGGACGAAGCCGCCCATTCGAGCCATTCTCTTAAAACCTTGCCTGTAATTTTAATTATAATCATCATGTTTGCATGTTTATATAAATCGATACTGTCAGCAACAGTCATTTCTCCTGCCGGTATGTCCGTATAGTCATGTGCTCCATCACGTCCTGATTTTACTGCAGAGTTAAACCCTAAAACCGGTGTGTCACCAACATCGAGTTCAGTGCGTTCTTTCGTAAACCACACTGCTGCTTCTGCTGTGAGCTGTACACCGCGCGACGGAATTACTCTCGTAAAGAAAGTATTCAGCGGATAATTTGTTTTTCCAATTGTTGTCTTTAAATACGACAGCACCTTTTCATGTTGTTCCTGATACTTAGAAAGCTCGTCATCTTTTAATACTACATCCTCTGAACTTATTAACTTACTTCCTGCAGCTTTAATATGCCATTTACCACTACTGTATGTCAGTTCGAAATTCAAAGCTCCCAGATGGCTTGCAGACACTCCTGGCTGCACCATTGGTATATTGTTGAATGTCCCTCTATTAATATCAATACGGTCGTCCTCAATCAGTAAATTGCCGTTTGGGAACACATCGTGTGTATGTCCGAAAACAATTCCGTCTATGCCTTCCATCATCGCCATTAAAATCGCCTGGTTTTCGCCGAATTGTGTTAAATCATTATCTGCATTACTCATTCCTGTATGCGACAGCAGAATGATAATATCAGCACCTGCATTTTTCAGATGTTCCGTTGTTTTTTTGACTGCTTCAGTCATCGGACTGGCTTCTACTCTGCCTTCAAGATGAAATTTATCCCATTTTAAAATCTGCGTCGGTACAACACTTAAAAATCCAACTTTAACTGTACCTTCAGCTGTCTGAATTTCTTTAATATAACTGCTTCTTACCAGTTCTTTTAAAGAATCATCCAGAAAATTCACGTTGGAATTCACAATCGGCACAGTAACCTGTTTATAAAATTCATTTAAAAAAGGCAGACCAAAATTAAACTCATGGTTGCCTAATCCGATAACATCATACATTTCATTAATAATACCCGGCACGAGAGCACTGCTTGCATTCACGCTGTCGTACTCACTCCAGACGTCTCCCTGCAGCAGATCACCGTTGTCCACAGTTATAACCGTCTCACCGTTATTCATTGCTTTGTATTTATCAATATATATTTTGAACTTCAATAAAGCATTTACTTTCGGTTCATTATCAAAATAATTATACGGATAAATTGCGCCGTGCACATCCGTAGTTGCAAAGATCGTCAGCTTCAATATATTCACCTCATAAATTAATATGTAACCGGGAACTACGCGTCTTCAGGTTCCGGAAGTGTATAGTCTTTATCTTCACTGTACAGCTCATTGTAAAACACATCTGACACTCTTATCTTCAAGAACTCTTTGAAGTTTTTAAAATGAGCTGGCAGTACACCGCCGAATTCACCATCCAGATTCAACTGCACTTCATCGTAAGAAGTAATTCTGACATCCTGTGCTTTATAATAATGTACTTTCGGATGCCTTAAATGTTCACCGCGTGTTGCCAGCGATAAAATATGTCCGAATTCCGCGAGATTAACATGTTCAAGAATCAGCAATGAAAAATAGCCGTCATTTAATTTTGCGTTCGGCACAAGCTTCTCGAAACCACCGATGGAATTAGTCAGCCCAAGCAGAAAAATCATCACTTCGCCTTCAAATAATTCACCATCATGCTCGATACGTAAATTAATACTGCGCATTTGTGGAATCAGTTCAATACCTTTCACGTAATACGCGAGAGAACCAATCATTGCTTTTAATTTGCTAGGTGCTTCATAAGATACTTCGGTAATTTTACCACCGCCGGCAATATTCATAAAATACTTGCCATTCATACTGCCGAGATCCACTTTACCTGTTTTACCGTTTAAAATAATGCTGACTGCTTCGTCAATATCATTTGGAATTTTAAGGGCACGCGTGAAATCATTGACCGTTCCCATGGGAATAATACCGAGTTCCGGACGCTCATCATACTCTGCCAGACCGTTAATGACTTCATTGACGGTACCGTCTCCGCCGGAAGCGACAATTAAATCGAAGCCTTGTTCACACGCAAAACGTGCAGCATAAGTCGCATCATTCTGTCCCGTTGTTGCATGGGTACTTGTAATATAACCTGCATCTTCAAAACGCTTCAGCACCGCAGGCAATTTTTCTTGAAAACTTTCTTTGCCGGCAGTGGGATTGTATATTATTCTCGCTGTTTTCATGGATATCTCCTCTACATATGGAAATTAAACGCTCGTCAAATGATCTCCATCATCCTTAATCATTTGAAAGAGACGATATTTACGCTCATCGTATTCGGCTTCTGTCACTTCATTTTTAAGTAATGATTTCTTTAAATTTTTTAAATCACTGCAGGACTGTTCATTCACAAGCAGGTGCTCGGTGCATATTAATATATCGTTCTTTTTATTGCTCGCACTGCTCATAAATATCATATTTATGTTCTGTCCGTCGACAACTTTTCTCATAACCATATCATCCCTGAAATAGTCCGAGAAATTATTGACATGAACATACCCTTCAGCAATTAATATATCCGCGAGATTTCTCACATCGTCATATGATTTAACGATAAAAAGAATATCCATATCACAATTATAAGGAATCTTTGCGAGTTTTGATGAGCCAATATGATGGACTTCGATAATAATGGATTTGAAAAAATTCAAAATTTCGAAAGCCTGCTCTATATATTTATCTTTAATATTTATATTTAACTTGTTTATGCTCATACAATCATCCTAAAATAATGTCTTACTTTCGTAATTCATGTATAATAATATTTAAAGTATTATGTTGCCAACATTATATCATATGTAGTCCTATGGGATATTATTATTTGAGGAGATACCATGAAAAAAGCTTTAGTGATTATACTATTTTTATTATTTGCTGCCGGAATATATTTCAACTTTATGCATACAGGTCCAATCTTCACGGATGATTCCGCTGAAGATACTGTCAATGACAATGAAGTTGCCGAAGACGGACAGCAGGAATCAGACGACACTGCAGAAGAAGAGAGCGCATCAGAAGAACCATCTGATAATACAAATACTTTAGCATTTAACGAAACAGCTATTCAGGAAAAATACGACGAACGAGTTAGTAATAATGAGCAGCTCATCGTTGATGTGCTTCTTCCGGCACATTACAATGGAGACTTTACTGAACGCTTGAACAATCAGGTCGGTTCAGACACAGTTCAGTTTAACCAAATTGAATTGCCGGCGAACACGACAGATATGAACGAGCTGACAGTTAATGACAACAGTGACGTTGTTATTCTCGACGCACTGCAGATTGCAGACTATGACGACGAAGTTCTGCCCCAAAGAAACTTAAGAAATTTAACTAATGCATACATGGATTTATATAACGCTGATAAAACAGTGATTATATTAGGTAATCCTAATGCACATGAAGACGAGAACCTTGCGGCTGAACTTGAAGAAGATGCAGCGTACTTCACAGAAAATGATTATTTCTATATCGATAACCAGGAAGTTATAACGGAAAATCCGTATGACGGCGAACAGTTTAACCCTGCACTGGAAGATGAAATGATCAGCAGCATTACAAACTATTTATTACAGTAGATATTGAAAAGGAACCGGGATAATATCCCGGTTCCTTTTTGTTTTCTTAGGTGGTCATTGTCAGAGTCACAATGACGGATAGGCTCTTTAAACGTTGTCGTTATTCTCACGACGACATCCACCGATAAATTTATCGAACAAAAAAACACCTGCATCTCCTAAATAGGAAGGCAGGTGCAATTTTTTTTAAACTATTATTATCTCTTATTAATTTCTTCAAGAAGGATCTGGTTGACCATTTTAGGGTTAGCCTGTCCTTTTGATTTTTTCATAATCTGACCGACTAGGAAGCCAATTGCACGGTCTTTACCGTTTTTATAGTCTTCTACTGATTGTTCATTGGCATCGAGTACTTCTGTAACCATACCTGTCAGTACTGACGGGTCAGAGATTTGCTCCATACCGAGGTCTTTAGCAATCTGTTTTGCTGTGCCGCCTTTTTCAATCAGTACAGAGAATACTTTCTTCGCCTGTTTGCTTGAAATTGTGCCGTCTTCGATAATACTGATCATGCCTGTTAAGTTCTCGGCAGTTAATCCTGTATCTTCGAGTTCAGCATTGTTTTTGTTCAGGTACTCATTTACGCCGCCCATTAACCAGTTTGAAGCCAGTTTAGGGTCTGCTTTATGAGTTTCTACCATTTCACTGAAGATGTCGGACATTTCTTTTCTCATCGTTAGAATTTCTGCATCGTATACAGGCAGATCATATTCGTTAATGTACTTCTCACGAAGTTCATCCGGCAATGTCGGGATGCTTGCACGTATGCGTTCTTTCCATTCTTCATCGATGTGAAGGTGCATTAAATCAGGTTCCGGGAAGTAACGGTAATCATCCGCGCCTTCTTTAATACGCATTAATACTGTTTCACCAGTTTTTTCATCGTAGCGTCTTGTTTCTTGCTCGATAACTCCGCCTGACAGTAATACTTGCTCCTGACGTTTCACTTCATGCTCAAGACCTTTTCTTACAAAGTTAAATGAGTTTAAGTTTTTAAGCTCAGTTTTAGTACCAAACTCTTCCTGTCCGACAGGTCTGATAGAGATGTTAGCATCACATCTAAGTGATCCTTCTTCCATCTTCACGTCAGATACGCCTGTGTACTGGATAATCGATTTAATTTTTTCAAGATACTTATACGCCTCTTCAGGTGTTCTGATATCCGGTTCAGAAACGATTTCCACTAAAGCTGTTCCCTGACGATTTAAATCGACTAATGAATAGTCTTCTTTATGGGTTGATTTACCGGCATCTTCTTCAAGGTGAAGTCGTGTAATTCCGATAGTTTTCTTCTCGCCGTCGATTTCGATATCAAGTGAACCGTGTTCACCAATCGGTTTATCGAATTGTGAAATCTGGTAAGCTTTCGGATTATCCGGATAGTAATAGTTCTTTCTGTCGAACTTAGTATCCGTTGCAATTTGCATGTTAAGTGCCATTGCAGCTTTCATGCCGTAGTCTACTGCAGTTGCGTTCAAGACCGGCAGCGTCCCCGGATAGCCGAGTTCAACTACAGAGAGATTCGTGTTCGGTTCATGTCCGTAGTGCAGCGGGGCATTGGAAAATATTTTTGAATTTGTTTTTAATTCAACGTGAACTTCAAGTCCGATAACTGTTTCAAAATGCATATTACTCCGCCCCCATCGTTAGATTCTTAAGCTCTTCATGCAGGTTGTATACTGTTTCAAACTGATACGCTGCATTATAAATTTTGCGTTCTTCAAAGTGATTTCCGATCAGCTGCATGCCGATTGGTCTGTTGTCTTCAGTCACTCCACATGGAATGCTTAATGAAGGCAGACCCACAAGGTTTGCAGGAATTGTTAAAATATCATTTTTATATTCCTTCGTACCTTCGATTTCAACTTCATCGTATTTATGTGCCGGTGTCGTTGTTGTCGGTCCGATAATTAAATCGTAATCCGTTAAAATTCTTTGAACGTCGTCAGACACTAAACGGCGAAGTTTTTGCGCTTTCACGTAATAATCATCGTAATGACCTGCACTAAGAACGTAAGTCCCAAGTAAAATACGGCGTTTTACTTCATCGCCGAATCCTTCACCACGTGATTTTTTATATAATTCTTCTAAGTTTTTTGCGTTTTCAGAACGGTAGCCGTAACGGATTCCGTCAAAACGTGCAAGGTTTGCACTTGCTTCACTTGAAGCGATTAAGTAGTAAGAACTTACTACGTACTGAAGATTTGGCATTTCCACTTCTTCAACTATCGCACCGAGTGATTCAAAACGTTCTTTAGCTTTTAATACCGCTTCAGTTACAGACTCATCAACATCATCACCTAAGAATTCTTTAGGCAGTGCAAGTTTCATACCCTTGATATCTTTTTCGATGCCGCTTAAGAAATCAGTATCCTGGTTTCTCGCACTTGTCATATCATTACTGCTGTCTTCGCCTGAAATCATCTCAAGAACTTTAGCGTTGTCGCGTACTGTACGCGTCAACGGTCCGATTTGATCTAAAGACGATGCAAAAGCAATCAGACCGAAACGTGATACTCTGCCATAAGTTGGCTTCATGCCAACAATTCCGCAGAATGAAGCGGGCTGTCTTACTGATCCACCTGTATCAGTACCAAGTGCATACGGAACAAATCCTGCTGCTACTGCTGCAGCTGAACCGCCTGATGATCCACCTGGTGAACACTCTAAATTCCATGGGTTTTTAGTTGTCTGGAAATAAGATGTTTCCGACGTTGAACCCATCGCAAATTCATCCATGTTCAGTTTACCCATCAGAATTGAATTCTGGTCTTTAAGCTTTGTCATAACAGTTGCATCATAAACTGGCTTAAAGTCTTCCAGCATGCGACTTGCACATGTTGTTAAAATATCTTTAGTAACGATATTATCTTTAATTCCTACCGGAATACCGAACAGTTCGCCGTTCATTTTATCTTCTTCCTGAAGACGGTCAAGTTCCGCTGCAGTTTCCAGCGCCTGGTCTTTAGTTAAAGTAATAAACGACTTAATGTTGCCGTCATATTTTTCGATTCTATCAAAAAGAGCACCTACTACTTCAGAAGGTTTGATCTCTTTACTGTGAATTTTACTGTATAGTTCTTCTACTGTTAATTCATTCATATTCACGATTATTAACCCTCCTTAAATCATTCTAGGTACTTTGAATTGTCCATCTTCTGTAAACTCTGTGTTACTGAGCGCTTCTTCCTGTGTTACAGGTTCTCCCGCTTCATCTTTACGCAATGAGTCTGCTGTTTCCTGCTGCAGCTGCATTGCATGTGTCATCGGTTCTACACCCGATAAATCTAAGTCATTCAAGCGCTCCGAGTGCGCAACAATACTTTTAATTTTTGTCGATAAATTTCTAAGCTCTTCTTCATCTTTTATTTCTATCTTAGACAAATCAGCCACACGCTGAATTTTCTTTAAATCTAATTCTTCCATGAATGACCCTCCTTCTATAAATACAACATTTAAAGTTTACCAAAAAATGGTCCACTTTTCCATGTGCTTAAATTATTCAAATATATAAAGATTAGCTTCGCCTTCAGCCTGGCGTGTAATTACACTGTAGACCTGCGCCTTGTCTTTGATTTCAACTTCGATATCCGTGCCTGTAAAATGTTCATTCACCAGATCTCTGACGAACTGGGACATCCCAATCATCTCACCGCGGCTGTTATACTCAATCGGGATTTCCACTGTCAGCGTATCAAGTGTGCCGTCTATGAACTTGCCTCTGCCGACAGACGTTGTGAAACTGTCAAAATAAGATGATAAATCTCTGTTGAAGTTTTGATATTCGCTATTCGCTTCCTGTGAAATCTCCGCCGCTTCACCCGACGGCAGCAATAAGTTCTGTACGTTCATATCAGTAAATGATTCAATCGTATTTTCACCCGGTGCTACAACGGCCTGTGATACGAAGTTTCCTGGAACAATATCCGTATCTCCTGATTGAATAAAGATTGCAAAGACGATTTCTTTATCGACATACTGATCATTTGCACGAATACGTGTTAAAATCTCAGCTGCCATTTCTTCGCCTTTTTCCTCTACTGTCTCAGGATCAAGTGCACGTTCCTTTGTCTGGCCGTATTCCTCAGTCTGATAATAATGAACACTGTTCATTGCGAGACCGATAGTAATACCGTCAAACGAAAGATTGCCTTCGTCGGCTTCCGCTATGTAATTCTGTTCAAGTATATGAGACAGATAAAGCGGTGCTTCTTCTGCGATAACTTCCTGATCTGTTTCACCATTAGTTGACGGATTCAGACCAAGGTTACTGAAAGCATCGGAGTTGAGAAGTTCTGTTTCATCCATATTCTCAAGCTCTTCACTCGTATATTGACGGCTTAAATAACCCCTGACCATTTCTTCTGAAATAATCTGGCCTTCACGGAATATATAGTCATTTGTAGGGAATACGCTCTGACTGATTGTAAATAATCCTTTTTCAAACTCTTCCACATTATATGAAGACACTAAATTCGCACTCGACAAACCGCGGGCCGGAGACAGTTCATAAGGTACAACAGAACGGTAAAACCCTTCACTGCTTGAAGTGATAGTATCATCCTGTTCTTCAATCTGTACGTTCGAGACTTCATTCTCCAAAGATGCATCGCCCATCTGCTCGCTGATTTCAGCTTCATTTGCACCATCGCAGGCTGCAAGCAGCAGCAAGGTTGCGCCTGTGAGTAATATCGATTTAAACTTCATAACTCATTGCCCCAATTTCTCAATAAATTCTCTTTCATTCCATACGGTTATGCCAAGTGTATTCGCTTTTTCGAGTTTGCTGCCGGCATCTTCCCCGGCAACGACAACATCTGTGTTTTTAGATACACTGCCCGTAACTTTACCACCATATGACTCAATGCCCTGTTTCGCATCACCGCGGGTCATTTCGACCAGCTTGCCCGTTAAGACAAATGTCATCCCGGAAAACACAGTACCTGATAATTCTTCTTTTTCTTCTGTCAGATTAAGACCTGCTGAGTCGAGCTTATTAACAAGCTCAATAAAGTCTTCGTTCTGAGTATATGTCACTATAGAATCTGCAATTTTATCGCCGATTTCCGGTATTTCAATCAACTGTTCTTTCGTCGCTTTTAATACTTCCGCCATCGAGCCGTATTCTTCTGCAATCAGTCCTGAAGCTTTTGACCCGAGGAACCGAATGCCGAGGCCGAATAGTAATTTACTTAGCGGCATAGTTTTCGATGCTTCAATTGCAGTCAGCAGATTCGTTACTTTTTTATCACCCATACGTTCGAGTTCAATCAAGTCATCATACTGCAGTTTGTATAAATCTGAAACATCCGTAATCAGTTCTGCATCGAACAGCTGGCGCACTACTTTCTCACCGAGACCGTCAATATTCATCGCACCCCGGGAGACGAAATGAATGATGCCTTCTGTCAGCTGTGCCGGACACGACGGATTAATACAGCGGATTGCTACTTCATTTTCCAGCTTGACCGTATCGTGACCGCATGACGGACATGTCCTCGGTGCTTCGTACACTGTCTGATCCGTACGTTCTTCTTTTAATGATTTTACTACTTCCGGAATAATATCGCCGGCTTTACGTATTACCACTTTATCTCCAATGCGGATATCCCGCTCTTCAATCAGCTCGTGATTATGAAGCGATGCACGCCCGACAGTCGTTCCTGCAACTTTTACCGGCTCCAGTATCGCTGTTGGCGTAATAACACCCGTACGGCCTACTGTCAGTTCAATATTGAGTATCTCTGTGATAACTTCCTCTGCCGGGAATTTATACGCAATAGCCCAGCGCGGTGATTTCACTGTGTAGCCCAGCTCATCCTGCATTCCTAGATCATTCACTTTAATCACGATACCGTCAATTTCATATGCGAGTTCCGAACGGTGTGTCGTCCAGTAATCTATATATTTAATAACGTCATCAATGCTCGTCATTAATTTCCGTTCTTTATTCGTTTTAAAGCCGAGTTCATCAAGTTTATCAAGTGCTCCGCTCTGACTTTCAGCATTGAGTGCTTCCGGCGACGTCACGCTGTAAAGGAAGACTGATAAATTACGTGCTGCAGCAAGTTTCGGATCAAGCTGTCTTAATGACCCTGCCGCTGCGTTCCGCGGATTCTGGAATTCCTGATGACCATCTTCAATTCTTTTTTTGTTCAGATTCATAAACGAGCTTTTCGGCATGTAAGCCTCACCGCGCACTTCGAAAGTTAAATCTGAATCGACCGTCAGCGGAATAGCATGAATCGTCCGCAGATTTTCTGTAATATTTTCGCCGATCGTACCGTCACCGCGAGTTGCTCCGCGTGTGAAAAGTCCGTTTTCATATGTCAAAGACACTGCGAGACCGTCGATTTTCAGTTCACACATATATGTAACATCGCCTGCATTCTGTCTGACGCGCTGATCAAAGGCCCTTAAATCTTCTTCGTTGAATGCATTGCCGAGACTCAGCATCGGCGAGCTGTGTGCGACTTTTTCAAAATTACTCAGAATCTCACCGCCGACTCTTACTGTCGGTGACGTATCCGTTTTATATTCGGGATGCTCCGTTTCCAGTTCAATCAGTTCACGGAGCAGCTGATCGTAGTCCGTATCAGAAATCGACGGATTATCCTCGACATGATATTCGTAATTGTAACGTGTCAGCAGCGTTTGTAATTCATGAATTCTTTCTTTCATTTATATTCAGTCCTTTTTTTCAAGCGGTGCATAGTTTGCAAGCAGTCTTTTCGGTCCGGCAGTTTTGAAAATAATGTCGAGCTCCGTATTGTCACCTTCGCCCTTAACCTGCGAAATAATGCCTTCTCCGAATGCTTTGTGGGAAACTTTATCCCCAACATTAAAGTTAGTACCTGTGTTCTTATTAATAATACGTGAACGTTTTTTCGGTCCGCGTGAAAAAGATGAACCGGCACCTGAACTCATACTGTTTTCTGGTGTACGGCCGATGCTGCCTGACGATTCCAGCAGTTCTTCAGGTATTTCACTTAAGAAACGGCTCTGCATATTAGTTTCAGTTTTACCGTAGAGCATGCGTGATTCTGCGCGCGATAATATTAAATGATCCATTGCACGTGTTACTGCCACGTACATCAGGCGGCGTTCCTCTTCCAGTTCTTCATCATCGAACTGTACACGGCGCGACGGGAATATCCCTTCTTCCATACCGACTACAAAGATTACTTTAAATTCAAGACCCTTCGACGCATGCATCGTCATCATCGTGACTCCTGTAACATCGTCTTTTCCATCCTGATCGGAGATAAGTGCCATGTCGCTCAGGAAATTAAATAAGTTGTCATCTGAGATTGGGTAATCATTATCGAATTCTTTCGTTACAGTTTTAAATTCCTCAAGGTTCTCAAGACGGCTCCGTGCTTCCAATGTTTTATCGGAACTCAGCATTTCGTGATAGCCTGTGTCAGCAAGCACTTCGTCTACCAGTTCAGTCATCGTCATATACTTTGATTTTTCTTTTAAATTATCAAGTACTGCAAGCAATGTCATTAATTTAGCCACTGTCTTCGCCGGGATACCTAAAAAGTCCGAGTCCCGGATTGCATCATAGATGCTCGAGTTCAGCTGCTCTGCATGAGCGCGCAGCTTATCGATTGTTTTTGCACCGATTCCCCTTTTCGGCACATTGATAATACGCTGGAAACTAATATCATCTGATGGATTTTGAATGACCTTTAAATAACTCATCAGGTCTTTAATTTCCATTCTGCTGTAGAACTTCGTTCCGCCGACCATTTTATAAGGGATGCTCGATTTTACAAAAGCATCCTCAACAGCACGCGACTGTGCGTTCGCACGGTAAAGTACCGCCATCTCGCCGTATGAATACTTAGTACTAAGCTCCTGAATTTTCTCGACAATCTGGTGGCCCTCTTCACGTTCACTGAAAGACACATTTACATCTATTTTTACACCGTCACCTTTATTACTCCGAAGATTTTTCGGTTTGCGCTCTGTATTGTTATTGATTACTGCGTTCGCCGCATCCAGTATCGTCTTCGTCGAACGGTAGTTTTCTTCAAGCTTGATTACTTTCGCTTCCGGATAATCTTCTTCGAAGTTTAAGATATTCTGGATATCTGCACCGCGGAATTTATAAATTGACTGATCCGAGTCACCAACGACACAAATATTCCGGTACTTTGCTGCCAGCATCTGCACTAGTTTGTACTGTGCATGGTTCGTATCCTGATACTCATCCACATGGACATACTGGAATCTTGTCTGGTAGTAATTAAGCACATCCGGTTTCTTCTCGAACAGCTCGATTGCAAGCATAATTAAATCGTCGAAATCCAGTGAACTGTTGCGGTACAAAATTTGCTGATAATCTTTGTAAATTTCACTGTAAAGCTCATCCTGGAAACCACCTGCTTCTGCGATAGCCTGTTCCGGTTTAATGAGCTGGTTTTTATAATTTGAAATAACCGAAAGAATACTTCTCGGGTTATGTTGTTTTGTATCAAGATTGCGTGTTTTTAAAACATCCTTGACGACTGACTGCTGATCGAGCGGATCCAGAATAGAAAAACTTGTGTCATAGCCTAAATAGCTGATATCGCGTCTTAAAATACGAACACACATTGCGTGGAATGTTGAAATCCACATTTTAGATGCATCTTCCGCAATCAATCTGTCCACACGCTCGCGCATTTCCTTAGCTGCTTTATTCGTAAAAGTAATTGCGAGTATATTATATGAAGGCACCTGTTTTTCATCCAAAAGGTACGCCACTCTGTGCGTTAGCACACGTGTTTTACCACTTCCTGCACCTGCCATGATTAACAGCGGGCCATCTGTTGTTTTAATCGCTTCCAGTTGTTCTTTATTCATCGTAGATAAATCCATTATAAAAACTCCAATTTATTAAATGATAGTTTCTAATGCCTGTTCAGCATCGTCATAAATAATATTACCGACAACCATTATATCGCTGACACTGTCCATTTCTTTGGCAGTTTCTTTTGATACGATACCGCCGCCGTAAACAATGCGTGCGTGATCTGCGGCTTCGAAAGCTTCTTTAACCAGCTCCCAATCGCCGAAAGCACCGCTGTATTCTATATATATGTAATCCATCTTGTATAATTTATCGAGCATGTGAATCATCGCGATAAACTCCTCATCGCATACAGTATGACAATTCGCATGTTTAAAAGCTTTGCATTCCTGATTCATTATAATATAAGGCAGCAGAGAAATACTCTCGTAATCGATAAAGTCATGATATTCCATCAAAGCTTCAACGAGCATACCATGTGTAAAATTAACGTCATTCGTGTTAATCACCGTCGGGACAAAATAATGATCAAAACCCGGCACTGCGGCATCCGGATGAGATATTTCAAGTGCTGTCGCGACATCGAATTCCCTAATACGGCTGAGCAACCCGTAGACATTCTTTTCAGTTACATTATCCGTGCCGCTGACCAGTATTAGATCCGTGCCGGATTTTACGATTTTCTGAAGCGTACTGTCATCGATTTCTTTAGCCGGATCCAGTTTAAATATATGCTTTGCCTGTCGCGTCATGAGACCATATCCTTTATAAAATTCATAAGATGATTATATCATTTTTATATACCAAAAAACATTAAACGGAGAGGACTGACTTATAAATGTTTACAGAATAAATAACCCGGTCTCGAGCTTTTCCGGAAGCATCCGCCTGAATTTGCAGTCTCAAGCTGATCCTATTCTCCCAAGCAGTCTCGCGACCGGGTTTATCGATATCATATTTAAATATTATTATCTTTTTAATTCAGTTCAAAGTATTCTTCAAGCGTCAATCCGCTTTCATATATATCCGGTGCCTTATCCCCGACATATCTTAGGTGCCAGGGTTCGTACATATAACCGGTAATATCTTCCTTGCCCTTCATGTAACGGATAATAAATCCGTATTCATGTGCGACATCTTTCAGCCACTGAAATTCCGGAGTATATTCAAATGATGTCTGCAGCAGCACTGCACTGTCGTAAGAACCGACGTCAATCGCAAGTCCTGTCTGATGCTCAGAATGACCCGGCTCCGCGCTGTATCTGTCAGCTGCTTCCTGACCGTCTCGTTCCACATAGTTGTTATACAGTCCAGCCTGATAATCGTAGCTTCTGAAGCCACTCACCAGTTCAAAATTTAATCCCTGCTCCGCAGCATCTTCAAATAATGAAGTATATGCTTCGATAACTTCAGGCTGCATTTCAGGATTATAATCTGCTGGCAGCGGTATTTCTTTATTCACAATCAGTACACCGTCTGCGTATGTAATGCCGTCGATGACTTCAATATTGACCGGGACGTCCAAATCATTGAATGTCAGCGGCTCATAACTTTTCGTATAACCCACAGCTTCGATTTCCTTCGGTTCCTCATTGCCGCACGCCGTAAGGACAGATGCGACGAGTACTGCAATAATTAGTTTTGATGCTTTCATTATTCCAGTCCCGCGCGCTTAAATATAATATCTACACGGCTCAGGTGATGGTCCTCGTTGAAGCACTCATCGAGTTCTTCTGTTGTCAGCACTTCCTGGATACGTGCATCTTTTCCTGCGAGCTCACGGAGCGGTACTTTTGTTTCCCATGATTCCATCGCTTTCGGCTGTACTAAATCGTAAGCTTCTTCGCGTGAAAGTCCTTTATCGATTAATGTCAGCATCACTTGCTGAGAGTATACAAGACCAAATGTTTTGTCGATATTTGCCTTCATGTTTTCCGGGAATACAGTCAGGTTTTTCATAATTCTGCCGAAACGGTTCAACATATAGTTCAGTGCAATCGTAACGTCCGGCAGCATAATTCTCTCTGCAGATGAATGTGATATATCACGTTCGTGCCATAACGGAACATTTTCATACGCCGTTGAAACGTAGCCGCGGATAACACGTGCGATTCCTGTAACATTTTCACTACCAATCGGGTTACGTTTGTGCGGCATTGCACTTGAACCTTTCTGGCCTTTCGCAAATGCTTCTTCAACTTCGCGAGTTTCTGTTTTTTGCAGATGTCTGATTTCTACTGCAAATTTCTCAACAGATGTTGCAATCAGTGCTAGTACGGCAACATAGTGAGCATGGCGGTCACGCTGCAATGTCTGTGTCGAAACAGGTGCAGGAGTCAGCCCTAAATGTTTACAAACGTATTCTTCCACTTCCGGCGGAATGTTTGCGAATGTGCCGACTGCCCCACTCATTTTACCTACTTCAATTTCTTCACGGACATCTTTAAAACGTTTCAGATTACGTGTCATTTCCTGGTGCCATAAAGCCATTTTGATACCAAATGATGTCGGTTCAGCATGAACACCGTGAGTACGTCCCATCATCAATGTATGTTTATGTTCGCGTGCTTTATCAGCTAAAATTTCGATAAAGTTATTCAAATCGTTCTCGATAATTTCGTTAGCCTGTTTCAGTATGTAACTCTGCGCTGTATCTACAACGTCTGTTGAAGTCAGTCCGTAGTGCACCCACTTCTTCTCTTCACCTAGAGTTTCTGAAATCTGGCGTGTAAATGCAACGACATCGTGACGTGTTTCCGCTTCAATTTCTTTAATGCGCTCTACATCAATGCGTGCATTCGGACGAATATTTTTAACTTCCTCTTTCGGAATAATACCCAATTCTGCCCATGCTTCCGATGCGAGTATTTCAACTTCCAGCCACGCATCAAATCTGTTTTCCTCAGTCCAAATCTTTGTCATTTCTTCTCTTGAATATCTGCTGATCATTTCGGCTCATCCTCATTCATTAATTTACCTTCAAACATAATTTCCTGATGCGATACAGTAATTTCGCCGTTTTCCTCTTTGAAAACAGGCTGCTCAAATCTTCTTACCGGCTGATAACCTTCAGCTTTCATCGTTGCCAGTACGTCTGACAACGATTGGCCTTCTTCTACATTAAACTTCTTTTTTTTCGGTTTTTTGTGCTGTGCCATGAACGTCACCCTGCTCCTGTGCTTCGTATACTTCTTCAAGCACTTCTTCAACATTTTCCGGTTCGTAATTGCTCATCTTGCGTCTGCTGAGCCCTTTCGTCCAGAAGCCGCCGTGAATATTTTTCGGTTCGTACGAAATGATAAATGCTTTGTCATCAAGTTCCCTAATCGTCTCGATCAGTTTACGCTCATATTTTCTCGGCGTTAAAATCTGCATTACCGTACGCTGACCGTCGCGCCCGTACTGATGACCGTGCGTCACACCATACCCCAAATTACGCAGGTCATTCGGCAGATCGATGTCTTTTTTCGCTGTCGTTACATTAATTACAGTGTAGCCGAGTGCGAGCTGTTCTTCAATTTTTGTTCCGACTAATATCCCGACTCCAAAACCGAGCGCATAAGCGACGATATTTAATGGTTTATCCAAGTTGTCTAAAACCAGACCAAGTCCGATAACGTAAACAAATGTTTCTAAAATACTGAAGGCAGCCGCGACAAAACGGTATCCTTTTAATGTCATTATTGTCCGCATGGTTAAGAATGTAACGTAGATAATATTAATAACAAATATAACTAATATCATCAGCATGGGACTGTCTGAAATTGCCTGAAGCATAATCTAATCCTGCCTTCTTTCTCTAATTAAACTGGTAAATTATAACGATTATAAGGTAAATCGCGTTTGTGCTGTGACTGATAATATAAAGTTTTAATTCTGTCATATGCTTCATCCGGAACTGATTTTCCTTCTAAAAAGTCATCGATATGCTCATAAGTCACACCGAGTGCTTCTTCGTCACTCAACAGCGGTTTATCACTTTCGAGATCTGCTGTCGGCACTTTTTCATACAGATGTGCAGATGCGCCGAGATACTTCATAATGTCCCGTCCCTGACGTTTGTTAAGACCCGTCAGCGGCGCAAGATCCGCCGCTCCGTCGCCGTGTTTCGTATAAAAACCAGTCAGCGCTTCAGCTGCATGGTCTGTACCGAGGACAACACCACCGGTATGCGCCGCGATGGCATATTGAACTTTCATACGCTCGCGCGCTTTCTCGTTGCCGCGAACAAAATCGCTTAAATCATAGCCGCTGTCAGACAGCGCCTTAACGCCGGCATCGACTGCCGGTTTAATATTAACTGTCGTTTCAGCGCTCGGGTTGATAAATTCCATCGCATCTCGTGCATCGTCCTCGTCGCGCTGTTCACCGTAGGGAAGGCGCACGCCGTAAAATTTAATGCTGTTGCCTTCTTCATTCAGCTCATCGACAGCAAGCTGCGCAATTTTACCGAGCAGCGTCGAGTCCTGTCCGCCTGAAATACCAAGGACAAAACTTTTAATAAAATCATATTTTTTTACGTAGTCTTTTAAAAAGTTAATAATTTCACGCGTTTCTGTCTCCGGATTTATTTCCGGTTTCACGTGCAGTTTATCTATTATGTGCCGCTGCAGCTCGTCCATATAAAATCACTCCAATATACTATTTGAAAGTTCTTCTATGAGATTATTTTTAACATTCCATAATTCAGTCGATAAATCCACCGGATATTCCTGCGGGTTTAAGAAACGTTTCGTTTCTTCCCAAATCGTATCGAGACTCTCCCGGCAGTTCTGCTGCATGTCGCCGACTGACGGCGAATTGTAAACAAGCTTTCCGTCGATGAATACATCCTGCAACAGTTCAATCGGTTCAAATGACTTAACCAATTTCCGTTTAACCGTATGCACTGGATGGAACATTAAGAGCGGTTTGTCAGTATCGATAATTTCATCATGAAGTGTAATATAATCTCCCTCTGACATTCCTGTTTCCTTATTGATGATACGGTAAACTTTCTTCTTGCCCGGCGTCGTCGTTTTTTCAACGTTGCCGGAAATTTTCATGCGGTTCTGCCATTCACCTTCTTCGTTTTGAATGGCTGCAAGTTTATAGACCGCGCCAAGTGCCGGGTTATCATAAGCTGTGATCAGTTTCGTACCAATCCCCCAGCCGTCGACTTTAGCGCCCTGCGACATTAATGATAATATTGTTACCTCATCGAGATCGTTCGACACGATAATCTGTACATCTGTGTAGCCTGCCTCATCGAGCATTGTGCGGGCTCGTTTCGTTAAGTATGCAATGTCTCCTGAATCTATTCTGATACCTTTGAAATTAATCTTATCGCCGAATTCGTCCGCTACTTTAATAGCTGTCGGAATACCCGATTTAATTGTGTCGAATGTATCGACTAAAAATACACAGTCCGAATGCGTTTCAGCATATGCTTTAAAAGCGTCATAATCGTTACCGTATGCCTGTACCATCGCATGAGCATGCGTGCCGCTCGGCTTTAAGCCGAATAATTTCGCAGCTCTGACGTTACTCGTGCCGTCGAATCCGCCGATTACAGCAGCGCGTGCACCCCATAAAGCAGCATCGAATTCGTGTGCGCGGCGCGTGCCGAATTCCATAAGGTTATCGTTTGGTACAAGCTGTCTGATACGGCTTGCTTTCGTTGCAATAAGTGTTTGGAAATTCACGATATTGAGCAGTGCCGTTTCAATCAGCTGCGCTTCAGCGAGCGTCGCTTCAACCTGTACAAGCGGTTCATTATTAAATACTGTTTCCCCTTCAGCCATTGAACGGACCGTTCCCGTAAAACGAACTGTTTTTAAGTAATTTAAAAAATCCTCACCGTAGCCGAGAGTGCTTAAATATTCGATGTCGTTGTCCGAGAAACGCAGTTTTTCCAAATAATCGATAATATGCGTTAATCCTGCAAAAACAGCATAGCCATTTTCAAAAGGCATCCTTCTGAAATATAAATCAAAAATTGTCTGACGTTCATGTATACCTTGTTCGTAGTAAGTTTTTGCCATGTTGATCTGATATAAATCCGTGTGCAGCATGAAGCTGTCATCCTTATACTGGTACATACATCCATCTCCTGTGCATTAACAATTTATTTGCTTTAATTTTATCATATAAACTTATTGTATGAACGTTTTGAATACACTATTATCCGCTGATTTTAAAAACTAAGATATAGATAGATAAAAGCAGTAATGTTAAAATGTAATCATATATACTTTTAGTACAAAGAAAAAGGAGATAGACAGTAATGACACAAAAAATATTCGGCCACCAAAACCCTGATACAGATACAATCACATCCGCACTTGTAGTTGCCGACATTGAAACTCAACTCGGCAATGACTCAACACCGTACCGCTTAGGTGAAATAAGCAGTGAAACTGCATACGCACTTGAGTATTTCAGTGTGGAGGCCCCTGCTTTACTAAATGAAGTCGGCGACGGCGACGAAGTTATTCTAGTCGATCACAATGAAAAACAGCAATCCGCTCCCGGTATTGAAAATGCGACAGTGACGAAAGTATTTGATCACCACAGAATCGCAAACTTTGAAACAGAAGGCCCGCTCTACTATCGTGCTGAACCGGTTGGCTGTACAGCGACAATCCTGAACAAGGTATACAAAGAAAATAACTTAACAATCTCGAAAGTATCAGCAGGACTGATGCTCTCTGCGATTATCTCCGACACATTGTTATTCAAATCTCCGACAACGACAGAAGAAGACATCGATGCTGCATCTGAACTTAAAGACATTGCAGGCATTGACCTTGAAGAATACGGTCTTGAAATGCTTAAAGCAGGCGCATCAACTTCTGATAAAACAGCGCTGCAATTAATTACAGGCGACGCTAAAACATTCGACATCGGCGAGAAGAGTGTGCGAATTGCACAAATTAACGTCGTTGACGTAGACGAAGTATTCTCACGCCGCGAAGAAATCGAAATCGCGATTAATACTGAAATCGAAAATGACGGCTACGACCTGTTTACACTGATTGTGACAGACATTCTGAACTCCAACTCCAAAGTACTTGCTTTAGGACCTGAATTTTCATCAGTGGAACGTGCATTCGACGTTGCACTCGATCAGAACACAGCAATACTGGAAGGCGTTGTCTCCCGCAAGAAGCAAGTCGTTCCTAACATTACAAAAGCATTAGCTGATTTATAGAATATATTGTGGAAACCCGCTTTGATAGCGGGTTTTTTGTTGTTTTTGGAGTGGTTAGGGGTTGCCGTGCCTTCAACCACAACACTTAAACACCGATAAACGTCGTCGTTAACTTCAACCACAACACATAAAC
>JBQDHL010000007.1:0-3200 GCA_052093725.1 Jeotgalicoccus sp.
AAGCATCTTACAAACAGAAGAGAAGAACGAAGAGGGCTACATTCCAGCAAGCGGACTTCACAAAGAAGAGCCGATTTGCCAGCGCTGCTACCGTTTAAGACATTATAACGAAGTACAGGAACTAAATGTAGATTCAGGCGACTTTTTAACGATGCTGAATTCACTTTACGAAACAGACAGTCTTATCGTTAAAGTAATCGACGTATTCGATTTCGAGGGCAGCATAATTCCGTCGTTCAACCGTATCGTCGGAGATAAAAAAGTACTTGCTGTAATTAATAAAACAGACTTATTCCCTAAATCAACAAATGTCAGCCGTTTAGTGGAACGTGCTAAGAAAATGCTGAAAGATGCAGGTATTACCGCAAATGATACGATTGCAATCAGTGCATTAAAAGGACAAAATCTCGATAAGCTTATGAAAAAAATAAGCGAAATGGCCAATGGTAAAGATGTGTATATCGTCGGCACGACTAACGTTGGTAAATCGACGTTAATTAATAAGCTGCTTGAAGATAATACCGGCTTTAAAAATGTGATTACGACGAGCAATATACCGGGTACAACTCTCGGCATGATTGATATTCCGTTAGGTGACACACAGACACTGTACGATACTCCTGGAATTGTAGTCGATTCTCAGATTGCACACTATGTGAAAATTAAAGATTTAAAATATGTTTCGCCTGATAAAGAAATCAAAGCGAAAACTTTCCAGCTGAAAAGTGAGCAGACGCTCTTTATCGGAAACCTTGCACGCGTGGATTATATTTCAGGCGAATCAAACAGCTTTTCGGTGTACTGCAACCATCATCTGAATGTTCACCGCACGAAAACTGTTAATGCTGATGAGTTTTATGATAAGCATTACAACGGTTTACTCGCGCCGCCCGAACTTGACGAAGCATATTTAAGCACAAAATTTGATGTCCATGAATTCACTCTGGATAATGCCAGTGATATTTTAATCAGCGGACTGACTTTCATATCGGTTGCAAAACCGTCCGTCGTCACCGTTACTGTACCGAAAGGCGTTAATGTCACAGTGCGTTCGACTATTTTTAAAGGAGTGCAGTAAAGATGAACTATGCAGTAATCGGCTATCCTGTTAAACATACACTGTCACCTGTAATTCATAATGCAAACTTTAAGGCGTTGAATATCAGTGCTGATTACACGGCGCTTGAAATCAAACCTGAGGCCCTAAATAATATTAAAGCTATGGTAAATGAACATGACTTATCAGGTTTTAATGTTACTGTGCCGCACAAAGAAAATATTATGAAGTATCTTGATCACGTTGCACCGGCAGCGAAGAAAATCGGAGCTGTGAATACAGTCCGCGTTGAAAACGGTAAGTATTACGGATATAACACGGATGTTACCGGTTATATGAAAGCATTTAACGATGCATTTGGCCAAGAAAAACGTCATGTCCTAATTCTAGGTGCAGGCGGTGCTGCAAAAGCTGTACATCGTGCACACGCGGATAATGGAGATGAAGTGACAGTAATGGCGAGAAGAGCCGAAAGCTTCGACTCGTTTAAAAATGCTGACTTTAACAGGTTGTTGAATACGGAATTTAACGGCGAATCATATGATGCTGTCATTAATGCAACACCGCTCGGACTGAACGGTGAAGATGTGTTTGAAATGATGGACCTTGATACGTCGTTTATAACAGAGAATACTGCAGGTATGGATTTAATTTATAATCCGTCAGTGACGCCTTTTATGAACTATTTTAAAAAAAATACGAATGGTCTTCAGATGCTTATTAATCAGGCACTGGATGCATTTAAAATTTGGACTGCCGAGACGGGCAGCAATAAAGCAGTGCAGGATGCACTGCAACAATATATGGAGGAAATATAATGACATTAACAGGTAAACAGAAGCGCTATTTGCGTTCATTGGCACACCATGAAAAGCCGTTGTTTCAAGTAGGTAAGAATGGTGTTACAGAAAACTTTGTAGAGCAGTTTGACGATATTCTTGAGAAGCGCGAACTGGTTAAAGTATCAGTACTGCAAAACTGTATGGAAGATAAAGATTCAATTGTCGAGGCACTTGTTGCAGGTACAGGGTCTGAACTTGTACAGGTAATGGGCAGCACAATTGTACTTTACAGAGAATCAAAGGATAATAAAGAAATTAAACTGCCATGAAAATAGGAGTATTCGGCGGGACGTTTGACCCGGTTCATAACGGTCATATTAATGCATTCGCGGAAACTTATATCGGCATGGAACTGGATAAGGTCATTATTGTACCGACCTTTATTTCACCGTTCAAAAAACAATCAGGTTCCAGTGACAGACATCGTTTAAATATGTTAAAACTCGCAGTAAAAGATTACGATTTCGCTGAGATAGATACTTTTGAAATCGATCAGCATCAGGTAACGTATACTTTTGACACACTGAAGTATTTGAATGAGAAATATCCAGATGATGAACTGTATTTTATTATCGGTACAGATCACTATATTTCATTCGATAAATGGGCGAATGCTGACAAATTACATGAACTTGCAAAATTTGTCGTGCTGGACCGTAATGATGAATTATATAATGTCGAAGCACCGTTTATTAAATTAAATACTAACATCGTTGAAGTTTCCTCGACGCTTATAAGAGAGCGTTTAAAAACAAATACTGAAGTCAGGCACTTAATGCATGAGAATGTGTACGGATACATTAAGGAGCAGCGATTGTATGAAACGTAAAGAAGCATTGAAAGTTGCGGCAGAGAAACTGCCTAAAAAAAGATTTAAACATTGTGAGCGCGTTGCTGAAACGGCTGTGGAAATGGCACGAATATTTAACGCAGATGAAGAAAAATGTTTTTTAGCAGGTATTCTTCATGACTACTCGAAATACGATGACCTAAGTAAAATGTATTTAACAGTTACAAGGGAGAATCTTGATCCAAACCTGCTGCAGTATAAATCAGAAGTACTGCACGGACCAATTGCAGCAGCGAAAATGAAAAACAAGTTCAATATTACAGATGAAGAAATTTTAAATGCAATTGCACACCATACGTCCGGCCGAAAACAGATGGGTATCATCGAAAAGATTATTTTCGTTGCGGACTACATCGAACCGAAACGGGAACAGCCGGGTGTCGAGGGCGTGCGTGATATTGTCTTTAAAGATAACAATCTGGATTTAGCAATCTACACAATTACAAAAGCA
>JBQDHL010000007.1:3210-43226 GCA_052093725.1 Jeotgalicoccus sp.
CAAATGTTAAACATTTGCTGAATAAAGATCAGACAGTTTACTATAAGACAATTGAATGTCTTAATTATTATAATATGGCCAGGGAGTGACAGGATGCAAAGTAAAGAAGTAATGGAATTAATGGTTGAGGCATGTGACGATAAGCGTGCTGCTGAAATTAAAGTATATGATGTAAAAGAAACGAGCCCGGTAACGGACTATTTTGTTATATGCCACGGTAATTCAGAACGTCAGGCACAGGCAATCAGCGACGAAGTCAGATTAGTAGCACTTAAAAATGATCTGGATATTAAAATCGAAGGACAAAGACAGGGTAAATGGATTCTTTGTGACGTCGGAGACGTTATCGTTCATATATTCTTAAAAACAGAACGCGAATATTACAATTTAGAGCGTCTATTTAAAGATTCCGGTGATACTTTTGGAGGCTAGCGAATACAGAACATTCGCCAAAGTATACGATATATTAAACTATGATATGCCGTATAATTTGTGGCTTGATATTATTAATGAAGTAAAGTCAGATGCTGAATCTATTTTAGATATCGGGGCCGGTACCGGTGAGATTTTAAAAAAGGTCGATGCAGAGAGAAAACTCGGTATCGATAACTCTCCGGAAATGGTTAAAATCGCCAAAGCCAATGATGTGTCTAGCGAATACAAAGTCTGTGACATGATGACTATGGAGCTTGCTGAATCATTTGATATTATAACGGCGACAGCTGATGTGCTGAACTATGCGCCATCCAAGGCAGATTTTACTGCTGTTCTTAAAAATGTATACGCTCATTTAAATGATAGCGGCGTGTTTATTTTTGATGTGCATACTGAACATAAGATGCTGAATGATTTTAACTATGAATTATATTCGGACAGTACAGATGATATCTTTTATACATGGCAGACAGTTCCTGGTGAAGAGGAGCTCAGCGTATGGCATGAAATGACATTTTTCATTCGAGATACTGAAAATTTATATAAAAAATACGAAGAAACTCACTATCAGCAAACATATAAACACAGTGAAATATTAAAAATGGTTAATGAGGTAGGTTTTATTATCGATAAAACCTTCAGCGACTTTGATATCACTAATGTTATTACTGAAGTGGCTGAAAGAAACTTTTATATATTAAAGAAATAATTTTTAACGTTATGCAGGTTTATAAATTAACTTGTACGAAAAAAAATAAAACGCCGTTTTCCCATATATATAGTATGAGAGGTACTTTATATGGAGGGGAAAACGATGGATATCAGATCTTTTTTTTGAACAGTACAAGTTTTATGTAATCGGTGTAATTGCTGCAGTTATTATTGTGTATTTTATGTTCACAAGCTTACAGAAGCCTGCTGAGTCTCTGACTTTCAATAGCGAACCGGCACAAACAATGACTGAAGAGACTGGTGAGGTTTCAACGCCTGTGGCTTTGACTGTATTCGTCGAAGTTAAAGGTGCAGTAAGTTCGCCCGGCGTATATGAGCTGCCTGTCGATGCAAGAGTTAAGAATGTGCTCGACATTGCAGTGCTTTCTGACAAGGCAGATTTAATGACGGTGAATCAGTCGGCAAAACTGACTGATGAAATGGTTATTTATATTCCCTATGAAGGTGAAATTGATGAAAATACGGTGCTGGATTTAGTCGAGGGCGCATCAGGGGAGACAGAGTCTTCCAGTGAACTGGTTAATATAAATACAGCGGGCATTGAGGAATTGACGACACTGAACGGTATCGGCGAGAAAAAGGCCCAGGCGATTTTAACGTACCGTGAAGAACAGGGCTTATTTGGCACACTGGATGATATAAAAAATATACCCGGCATTGGTGACAAAACATTTGAAAACCTGAAGCCGTATATCACTATAAACTGAGGTGGCATTATGCGAATAAATTGGCATGAATATTTTATGGCACAGGCAATGCTGCTGTCGCTGCGTTCAACATGTGAGCGACTGAGCGTCGGTGCAACTATCGTAAAAGACAACCGGATTATCGCAGGCGGATACAACGGTTCGGTCTCCGGTGAAGTACATTGTGTAGATGAGGGATGCTACGTTGAAGACGGCCATTGTATCAGAACCATTCACGCAGAAATAAATGGGCTTCTTCAATGTTCAAAATTTGGTGTCTCAACTGAAGGTGCATCGGTTTATGTCACTCATTTTCCATGTGTGAACTGTACAAAATCATTGATTCAGGCAGGTATTAAAAATATATATTACCGTGCTGATTATAAAAATCATCCATATGCGATTGAATTGTTAAACAAAAACAATGTGCATTATGAACTGATTGAACTGGATAATAGAAAACTGAATATGTATTTCGAGTCAATAAAATGATTTTATTTTATCTTTTTATATCAATTATTGCCGGATGCACAATAATTAAAAGCCCATTACTGGGCTTATTTTTTTATGCAATTTTACTGTACAGTTGTCACTTAAAAGGGGGGAGTCTGCTATTTAAAACTGTGCTGACTTTAACTGCAGCAGTAGCAGCGGTCATTTATTATAGTGAGGATGCTGTTCTCGATGACAGCATGCTGACTCAGGTTATTGTCGAAGACTATAAATATTATGCTGACAGTCTCCATTATATTGTCAGTCATGAGGGTAAAACTTATGAGTTATATGACGATGCCGGGAGCACTCGCCTTGATATCGGAAACACATGCAGAGGTAATATGCATGTAACTGTACCTGCAGAACAGCGCAATTTTGTTAAAAAGAATGCTCTCGAATCTCTAAAAATAAATGAGCTTTCCGGCAGAATATACATGGGTGATGCTGCAATATTGAAATGTGAGTCTGGGAATTTAAGTCTCGGTCAACAGTTCAGCAGTATCAGATATGCTTATATGTCAAAAGTACTGAATGCATCTTCATATGAGTACAAATACGATATACTAACGCTGTCAATCGGCAATAAAAATTATATCAGTTCAGAATTTTTTGAAGCACTGCAAAAACTCGGGATATATCATCTGTATGTAATCTCGGGCACCCACGTTGCATTTTTAAGTGCAGTTATTTTTAGTGTGCTAAAATACTTCCGGATGCCGCTTAATATGATTAAAGTTATTATTATCATTTCACTTATTTTTTTTCTGTTTCTGAATTTCTTTTCTCCAAGTGTACTTCGTGCTGTTTTTATGGGGGTACTGCTTCTAGCCTGCTCATTTTTTAATAAGAAGCCGTATCTCGCAATCATTTCTTTAAGTGCTATTATTCAAATTTTAATTAATCCTTATGTGATCTATCATGCCGGTTTTCAGCTGTCTTATGTAACTACATACTTTATCCTGCTGACGCGTCCTTTGTTTATGACCTACAGCAGTATTATTCAGCTTGTACTGATTACAGTCATCAGTGAGCTGTCAACATTGGTAATAGTATTAATCCACTTTAATGAAATAAGCATCAGCGGTCTGATTCTGAATATAATCTTCGTGCCTGTATTTTCATTTATTATCTTTCCGAGCGTGATAATTTTTAATCTGTTTCTACTCTTTCATTTCCCACCGGTGATTGATGAGCTGTACAATTTTATATATTCATTGATGAAAAGCTGTATTTATTTTATTTCAGACGCATTTAAACACAGGATACCTGTTAAAAACTTATCCGGTCCAGCTATTATTATTTTATTGTTTCTAACATACCGTCTCACGGTAAATGTATTACATTTTAACAGAAAGAAGATAATGCTTTGTACTATGATTTTTATTGCAGTGCTCTTCGTTAATCATCAGTATTTAAACAGGGAATTTACATTGACAATGGTTGATGTAGGTCAGGGAGATGCATTTGTGATACAGGACCACAGAAACTATAAAACCGTGCTGATTGATACAGGTGGTTCGTATAAGCATGATGACAGCAGTATAAATTTAAGCGATAAAACACTGCTGCCTTATTTAAAAGAGCAGGGAATAGATTTTATAGATTTAATTATTATCAGTCATCTGGATCTTGATCACAGCGGGGAAGTGATTAATATACTGGAGAAAAAAGAAGTTGGAAATATTATTATGAATACAGAAGATGTTAAATTTAATGAGTGGGCCGCAGAACTGAGTCCTGAACAGCGACTTTTAATTGCCGACAGCGGCAGGTTTTCTAATTTCAGCGTGGGTGATATTCACTTTGAAAATTTTTTGCGTGAGGATGAGTCAGAGGACTCAAATGAACAGTCCGTCGTCTTAAAGGCACACCTAAATGGCTTCAGTGTTTTATTCACAGGTGATATCGGACTCGAGACTGAAGAGAAACTTATGGCTCTGTATAATTTAAAGAGTGATATTTTAAAAGTCGGGCACCACGGCAGTGATACATCAAGCGGGAAAATTTTTATTGAGAATGTAAACCCAAAAATTTCATTGATTTCGGCAGGAGTGAATAACCGTTACGGTCATCCGCATGACAGTGTATTGGAGACGCTCAAAGAGAGCAGAATTATCCGTACAAATGATAAGGGAATGGTGGAGTTTAAGATAAATTATGATACAATATGTATCCGTGCAAAATTTAGTGAGTCGGGTGAAGAGTGTCTGAAAAAAGACATGAAAAAAGAGCCGGAAGACCGGCCCTAATGGTTCTATCGATTATCCTGCAACGATAGCGAATACTTGT
Source organism: Jeotgalicoccus sp. (assembly GCA_052093725.1). Classification (GTDB taxonomy): domain Bacteria; phylum Bacillota; class Bacilli; order Staphylococcales; family Salinicoccaceae; genus Jeotgalicoccus. The sequence goes on from JBQDHL010000007.1 coordinate 7,848, forward strand.
GGAATAACATAAATTACAGTAAGTGCCACAAATCCAACTACGAAAGCAAGACCAGCATCGATAACGTCATTATTTTTTGACTGAACATTTTTCTCAAACTTATTCATGTAATTACCCCCTAAACACTTACTTACAGTATAGGCTAATTTAAATTAAAAAGCTATAATAGATTTATAAACTTTAAGGAGATTATTTATGGAATTGCTGCAGCTTCTGTATGGCACGAACATTATCCGCATAGAAGATAAGATAAAGAGTGTCGCCAAAGAATACGTGGGAACACTCGACGATTTTAATTATACTAAAATTAATTTTAAAGACACGACTGTCGAACAGATTGTTGAAGAAGCACAGACACTGCCATTTCTTGCAGACAGAAAAGTTATAGTCGTTGAAGAAGCGATTTTATTTACCGCGCAGAAACCAAGTGCAGCTGTGAATCATAATATTGATCTGCTGATTGATTATATTAAAAATAAGAGCGATGATACGCTGATTATCTTTACTGTTATTACCGAGAAGCTTGATAAGCGTAAAAAAATTACGAAGTTAATGGCCGAACGTGGCAAACAGATAGAAATTAATGAGATGAATGAAAAGGAATTAACGAACTACGTCCGTACGGTGCTCGATCGTAACGATATTGAAATCTCGACTGAGGCACTGACTTTACTGCTAGAAAAAACCAGCTATAAGTATGAGGCTGTACATAATGAAGTGACGAAGTTAGTTCTGTACGTTGACGGAAACATCACAACTGAAGATGTTGAAAATGCTGTCAGCGTATCATTGGAGCAAAATGTCTTTCTGCTGACGGATTTTATCTTGAAAAATGAAAAGCCGAAGGCTGTTAACTTAGTGCGAGAGCTTATTTTACAAAAGGAAGAACCGATGAAACTGCTCCATCTTGTTATCGGACAGTTCAGACTGCTGTATCAGGTGAAGATTTTAAACGGAGAAGGGTATCAGGAAGACAATATTGCAAAAACGCTGAAAGTCCATCCTTACAGAGTTAAACTTGCACTCAGACATACGAGAAAGTACCCGCTGGATGCACTGTTAGAGAAAATGGTTATATGCCGTGACATAGATTATAAGTTCAAATCAAGTTATCTCGACCGTAATGCTTTATTTGAATTATTTATACTGGAAATATAAAAGGCAAAATAAAAAACCTTCAGAAGAAGGTTTTTTTATTAGTTAGCCATTAATTTTGATTTAAGACGGCTTGCTTTGTTAGCATGAACTTGGTTACTTTTAGTAGCTTTGTCAACAAGTTTGACAGCTTTAGAAACTAACTCAGCTTTATTCTCAGCATTTTCACTCTTAGCAGTTTCAGCTTGTTTAACTGCAGTACGCATAGCGTTTTTCTGAGCGATGTTAAGGTTTTGAGCAGACTCGTTAGTTCTAACACGTTTGATCGATGATTTAATGTTTGGCATAATGTCACCTCCGACATAAAGTTGTACAACTTTTATTGCAACAACAAATATTTTACCAAATCTAAGCTTATTATGCAATAATCAATCCGAAATGAATTGAAGTTAGTGCTATGCATTGATATAATTATAACATTGTAAACATGAAGAGAGTTGGATTTTAAATGAACAATATGGAACGTTTGAAAAGACAGGAAAATATAAGGAACTTCTCTATCATTGCTCATATAGATCACGGCAAGTCATCTTTGGCGGATAGGTTACTGGAAAACACACGCTCGGTCGAAGGCCGGGATATGAAAGCTCAGCTTTTAGATTCAATGGATATTGAAAGAGAACGCGGTATTACTATAAAGCTGAATGCTGTCCGTTTAAAATATACAGCTGCAGACGGAGAAGATTATACTTTCCACTTAATAGATACACCAGGACACGTCGACTTCACTTATGAAGTGTCCCGTTCGCTTGCAGCATGTGAAGGAGCTATACTCGTTGTCGATGCTGCTCAGGGTATTGAAGCACAGACTCTTGCAAACGTGTACCTTGCACTTGATAATGAACTGGAACTGATTCCAGTCATTAATAAAATTGATCTGCCTGCTGCAGACCCGGACAGGGTAGCGGTAGAAGTCGAAGATGTTATCGGTTTGCCAAAAGAAGATGCGATTTACGCATCGGCGAAAGCAAATATCGGAATCGAAGAAATTCTCGAACGTATCGTAAGAGATGTTCCGGCACCGAACGGCGATCCTGAAGCACCGTTAAAAGCACTTATTTTTGACTCTGTATTCGATCCGTACCGCGGTGTAATCTCGTCAATTAGAATTGTTGACGGCACAGTTAAAGCTGGCGATAAAATCCGTATGATGTCTTCAGGCAAGGAATTCGAAGTACATGAAGTCGGTATTAATACTCCGAAGCAGCTTGCAATTGATGAATTAACAGTCGGAGATGTTGGCTATATTTCTGCATCAATTAAAAAAGTCGGAGATTCAATGGTCGGGGATACTATAACAGGCGCGGCAAACCCTGCTGAAGTACCATTGCAGGGTTATAAGAAAATGAACCCGATGGTCTTCTGTGGAATGTACCCGATTGATTCTTCAAAGTATAATGATTTGCGTGAAGCGCTCGAGAAACTTGAATTAAATGACTCGTCACTACAGTATGAACCTGAAACATCACAGGCATTAGGTTTTGGTTTCCGTACAGGATTCCTTGGACTTCTGCATATGGAAATTGTTCAGGAACGTATCGAAAGAGAATTCGGTATTGATTTAATCGCTACAGCACCCTCTGTTATCTACAGTGTAGATTTAACAGACGGCAGCACAATCAGGGTGGATAACCCGGCACAGATGCCGGATCCTCAAAAAACTGATCGTATCCAAGAACCTTATGTTAAAGCACAGATTATGGTGCCTAACGATTACGTTGGAGCTGTAATGGAACTGTGCCAGAGAAAACGCGGTAATTTCCTGACAATGGATTATCTGGATGATGTGCGCGTTAACATTATTTATGAAATTCCATTATCAGAAATAGTATTCGACTTCTTCGATCAGCTGAAATCACATACGAAGGGTTACGCATCACTTGATTATGACTTTATCGGCTATAAGGAATCCAAACTTGTGAAGATGGATATACTTCTGAACGCTGAAAAAGTAGATGCGCTGAGCTTTATCGTACATACGGACTTTGCTTATGACCGTGGTAAGGCAATCGTGGAGAAACTGAAAAAAATTATTCCAAGACAGCAGTTTGAAGTGCCGATTCAGGCAGCTATCGGACAGAAAATTGTGTCCCGTACGAACATTAAATCGATGGGTAAAAACGTACTGTCGAAATGTTACGGTGGGGATATCACTCGTAAGAAGAAACTGTTAGAGAAACAAAAAGAAGGTAAAAAGAAAATGAAAGCAGTAGGTAACGTAGAGATACCTCAGGAAGCTTTCCTGGCTGTACTAAAAATGGATGAAGATTAACAACACCAAGAGGAGAAATCATTTGATTTCTCCTCTAATTTTAGGAGGAATTTAATGGATAGCATGTATGTCCATATCCCGTTTTGCAATCGTATCTGCACTTATTGCGATTTCAATAAAGTACTGATTAAAAATCAGCCGGTGGACGATTATATCAGTGCACTGATAAACGAATTGAAATCTTACGGCAAAGAGACACTTAAAACGATATACGTCGGCGGGGGAACACCCACTGCACTGACTGTCAGCCAGCTCGACCGTCTGTTAAAATTCATAACGGAAAACTTTACTGTCACAGATGAGTTTACGTTTGAGGCAAATCCGGATGAACTGACGACTGAAAAACTTGATGTGCTGAACAACTACGGCGTGAACCGTATCAGTCTTGGTGTGCAGACATTTAATAATGATCTGTTAAAAGTTCTCGGACGAACACATAACTTTGATGATATTTTTAAAAGTATTAATCATCTTGAAAAAATTGGTCTCACGAATTACTCGCTGGATCTTATGTACAATTTACCGGGAGAAACGTTTGATGATATTGATATGAGCTTGAAATACGTCAATGAACTGAAACCGAAACACATTTCGTGGTACTCACTGATCATTGAGCCGCATACTGTGTTTTATAATAAAATTAATCAGGGCAAGATGAGTATTGCAGGAAGTCTAGAAGAAGGCGAGAAGTACGATAAAGTCATCGCAGGTCTCGATGCGCTCGGCTATCCTCAGTACGAGATTTCGAACTTTGCACAACCGGAACACGAATCGATGCATAACAAAACTTACTGGCTCAATGAACCTTATATCGGTGCAGGTGCCGGCAGTCACGGCTACACAGGAGACGACAGGTATTACAATATCAAACCCGTTAATCATTATATTAATAATATGAACGAGCATGGTTCAGTCGTAAAAGAAACATTAAAACTGACTCGAAATGATAAGTTCGAAGAAGAGATGTTTTTAGGCCTGCGTTTAAATAAAGGTGTCAGTGAAGTACGCTTCATAGAGAAATACGGTGTGCCTGTCGATGCTGTTTACGGCGATGTACTGAAGAAACTTACAGAGAAAAAACTGCTCAGGAGAAATGGCGGATATATTTCTTTAACCGAAGCAGGGCGCATGATCGGCAACGATGTTTTCGTCGAGTTTTTACTGTAGGAAATTAAATCAGGGTTAATTGTTGACATTCTTTGACCTATTTGATAAATTGTTATTAGCACTTAAGAGAGAAGAGTGCCAACGAGGTGATTCTTTGCTAACAGAAAGGCAGGAAATCATACTTACATTTATCGTAGATGATTTCTTAAATGTAATGACACCCATAAGTTCAAAACATTTATTGGAAAAATATAATTTCGATGTATCGAGCGCCACAATCAGAAATGAGATGGCAGTGCTTGAAAAAGAAGGTTTTTTAATTAAGACACATACGTCATCAGGACGGGTGCCGTCGAGAAAAGCTCTGAAATTCTACATCGAAGAACTTAAACTGAACATTGAACAATCACCGGCAAAATCTTTTGAACTTTATTCGGGCACAGATAACTTAGAAAATTTAACTGATGAACTTGCACTGACAATCAGCGACCGGACGAAGTATTTAACTCAAGTCTCGCTCGTGGCGAATAATGAAACTGTAAAAGGTCTCTATATTACGCCTTTAACCGACACGGCAAGTATAGCGATTATCGTTTTAAACAGCGGCACAGTCAGGCAGATGCCTGTTAAAACCAGCCGTGATGTGACGATTGATGACTTTCAGAAGTTAAGCAACATTTTCAATGAATTGCTGCTCGACAAAAACCTTGGAGACACGCGTGTTATTTTAAAGAACAACGCACACGTTCCTCCGGGAATAAGAGATTTGTATAATCAGGTGACTGCACAAATTATGGCATCTGTTGACGTACAAAAACGGACGATTGGTCATGCAGGGTTTAATTATTTACTGCAGGACATGAGAACTGAAGTCGAAACGCTCGAGCACTTATATGGTGATATCGAATCAGAAGCACTGTATAAATCGGTCGAACAGCTGACATCGAATGATGTGAGTATATACTTCGGTGATGAACTGGATGAAAGTTATAAATCACTTTCAGTCATTACAACAAATTTTGATCACGCTGGACTGAGTGGTAATTTAATTGTTGTCGGTCCAGAACTAATGGGCTACAAACAGGTTATTAAATTACTTCACTCATTTAAAAAAGGAGTGTAGGCTTTGACTAACGAGGAAGAAAAAGAAACTGAAACAGTTGACGAAACTTCTGACACAGTGAAAACTGCTGAAGAAACACCGGAGCAGGAAAAAACTGCAGCAGCAGAAACAACTGAAGAGAACGAAGAAGCTTCACAGGAAGATGAACTTCTCGCTATGAAAGAACAAGTTGAAGAAAGTGAAAACAAGTATTTGAAACTCTATGCTGAGTTTGAAAACTTTAAACGCCGTAACCGTCAGGAAGCTGAACTGAACAGTAAGTACAAAGATCAGAAATTTGCTGAGAACTTACTGCCGGTTATTGACAACCTGGAACGCGCGCTGGCTATCGAAGGAACAGATGAAAGCTTCATCGCCTTAAATAAAGGTGTTGAAATGGTGTACAATAATCTTGTTGAAATATTGGAAAAACATGAAATTAAAGCGATTGATGCACAGGGTCAGCCATTCGATCCTAACTTCCATCAGGCAGTTATGACTGAAGCATCTGATGCTGAGAGCGATATCGTGATTGAAGAATTCCAAAAGGGTTATATATTAAAAGACCGTGTCATCAGACCGACAATGGTCAAAGTAAGCGAATAATATTTAAATTAATTGGAGGAATATAAAAATGAGTAAAGTAATCGGTATAGACTTAGGAACAACTAACTCAGTAGTATCAATTTTAGAAGGCGGAGAGCCAAAAGTAATTCAAAATGCTGAAGGTAACCGTACAACACCTTCTGTAGTATCATTCAAAAATGGTGAACGCCAGGTTGGTGAAGTAGCTAAACGTCAGGCAATTACAAACCCGAACACTATTATGTCAGTTAAAAGACATATGGGTACAGACCACGTTGAAAAAGTAGAAGATAAAGAATATACACCGCAGGAAATTTCAGCAATGATTTTACAAAACTTAAAAGAAACTGCTGAAAGCTATTTAGGTGAAAAAGTAACTAAAGCTGTTGTTACAGTACCTGCATACTTCAATGACTCTGAACGTCAGGCAACTAAAGATGCTGGACGCATTGCCGGTCTTGAAGTTGAACGTATTATTAACGAGCCGACTGCAGCAGCACTTGCATATGGTCTCGATAAACAGGATACAGAAGAAAACATTTTAGTATTTGACCTTGGCGGCGGTACGTTTGACGTATCTATTTTAGAACTTGGCGACGGCGTGTTCGACGTACTTGCAACAGCAGGGGACAACCGCCTTGGCGGTGACGATTTTGACGATCTGGTTATCGATTTCCTAGTCGACACATTCAAACAAGAAAACGGCATCGACTTATCTAAAGACAAAATGGCTATGCAGCGTCTGAAAGATGCAGCTGAAAAAGCTAAGAAAGATTTATCAGGCGTATCATCAACACAAGTTTCATTACCATTCATCTCTGCTGGTGAAGCAGGACCATTACACCTTGAAACAACATTATCACGTGCGAAGTTCGAAGAACTTACTCACTCACTTGTTGAAAGAACGATGGGACCTGTCCGTCAGGCAATTAAAGATGCAGGCGTAAATAAATCAGAAATCGACGAAATTATTTTAGTCGGCGGTTCAACTCGTATTCCTGCAGTTCAGGATGCAATTAAGAAAGAACTTGGTAAAGAACCTAACCGCAGTGTAAACCCTGACGAAGTAGTTGCGATGGGTGCAGCTGTACAGGGCGGCGTGCTTACTGGAGACGTACAGGATGTAGTATTACTTGACGTTACACCATTATCATTAGGTATCGAAACGATGGGGAACGTATCAACAGTTCTTATCGAAAGAAATACAACGATTCCTACAAGTAAGTCACAGGTATTCTCTACAGCAGCTGACAGCCAGCCGGCAGTAGACATTCACGTTGTACAGGGTGAAAGACCAATGGCGAGCGACAACAAGACTTTAGGACGCTTCCAGTTAACAGATCTTCCACCGGCACCAAAAGGTGTTCCACAAATCGAAGTAACTTTCGACATCGACAAAAACGGTATCGTAAACGTTACTGCAACTGATAAAGGAACTGGCAAAGAACAGAAGATTACTATCGAATCAAGTTCTAACCTGACTGACGATGATATCGACAGAATGGTTAAAGAAGCTGAAGAAAACGCTGATGCAGATAAAGCTAAAAAAGAAGAAGCTGAACTCCGCAACGAAGCTGACCAGTTAATCTTCTCAAGCGACAAAGCTGTAGAAGATCTTGGCGACAAAGTTGAAGCTGATGAAAAAGAACAAATCGAAAGTGCTAAAGAAGAACTTAAAACAGCTCTTGAAGGCACGGACCTAGATGAAATTAAAACGAAAAAAGAAGCACTTGAGCAGGCTGTTCAAGGAGTTACAACTAAACTCTATGAACAAATGGCACAGGAGCAGCAAGAAGGCGCAGCGGATGCTGGTGCAGAAGCAGGAAATGCTGATGACGATGTAGTTGATGCGGAATATAAAGAAGTAGACGAAGACAATAAAGACGAAGATAAAAAATAAAATCTTCAACACCAAAGTCAAAGCCAAACGCATTGGCTTTGACTTTTTTTAATGGTATTATATTGACTGAATGTTGGAGGGGAAAATTGTGGCTAAAAGAGACTTTTATGAAATACTCGGTTTAGATAAAAATGCAACACAAGAAGAAATAAAGAAAGCATACCGCAAATTATCGAAAAAACATCACCCGGATATGAAAGACGGATCCGATGAGAAATTTAAAGAAGTTGCTGAAGCATACGAAGTGCTCTCAGACGACAATAAACGCGCACAGTACGACCGTTTCGGTCATGAAGGCATGAACTCTCAGGGCGGCTTCGGCGGCGGAGGATTCTCAGGTGGCGGCGGTTTTGGCGGCTTTGAAGATATCTTCAGCTCATTTTTCGGCGGCGGGGGTCAAAGAGACCCGAATGCACCTAAAAAAGGTGATGATCTGCAATATACGATGACTGTAACTTTCGAAGAAGCTGTCTTTGGTGCAACTAAAACTGTAACGATTAAAAAAGATGTACTTTGTGACGTTTGTGACGGAGACGGTACAAAGCCGGGCACTTCAAAATCGACATGTAAAACATGTTCGGGTGCAGGTAATGTAGCAGTAGAACAAAATACACCGTTTGGCCGTGTACAAACACAGCGTTCATGTCCTACATGTGGCGGTACTGGTCAGGAAATCGAACACGCATGTGATAAATGTAACGGTCACGGCACAGTTCAGAAAAATGTTGATATCGAAGTTAAAGTACCTGAAGGTATCGACAACGGTCAACAGATTCGTCTGTCAGGCCAAGGTGAACCAGGAGTAAACGGCGGACCTGCAGGCGATCTTTATATCGTCTTCAGAGTTAAACAGGATACTAAATTTACACGTGACGACGATGACATTCATTATGAACTCAAAATTTCATTCGCACAGGCAGCTCTCGGTGACGAATTGAAAATACCGACAATCAATTCATCAGTGATGCTGACAATACCTGCCGGAACGCAATCCGGAAGACGTTTCAGACTGAAAGAAAAAGGTGTTAAAAACGTACAAGGATTTGGCTATGGTGATCAGTATGTTACGGTAACGGTAGTAACACCGACACGCCTGTCAGAACAAGAACGTGAAGTATTTAAACAGCTTGCAGATATTAACGGTGAAGTAATCAGTGAGCAGCAGGGAAATATTTTCGATAAAACAAAACGATTCTTTAAAGGTGAGTAAACTATGAAGTGGCATGAGGTCAGTATCAGTACTAAAGAAGAGAACGAAGAACAGTTTTCGATTTTCTTAAATACAATTGCAAAAGGTATATCTATCGAACACTCTGTAGATATTTTAAAGGCTAAAACTGATAACTTTGAAGAAAAATTCCGTCTGGATCCGAAAGACTATCCAGACAGTGATATTCGTATACTAGTTTATTTTGATGAAACTTATAATATTGAAGATCAGTTAAATAAAATCAGAGAATTTATCGAAGACACACCTTTGGTTAATAAAGAAGAAATTGAAGTAAACGCTGGAATAATAGACGAAACAGACTGGGAAAATGAATGGAAAAAGTATTTCCATAATTTTAAAGTCGGCAGAAATTTTTTAATCGTTCCTTCATGGGAATATGCTGACGTCGAAATTGCCGACAGCGATAAAGTGATTAAAATCGACCCGGGTATGGCATTCGGCACAGGCGACCACGCTACGACAAGCCTCTGTCTGACGTTCCTTGAAGATGTAATTAAACCGTCTGACAAAGTTATCGATGTAGGCACGGGGTCCGGCATACTGTCGATTGGTGCTTATTTACTCGGTGCGAGAAACATAAAAGCAACTGATATCGATGAATTGTCACTGCAGGTTTCAAAAGAGAACTTTGCTTTAAATGACTGCGATGAAGATATCACAGTTATGCCTGCAGATCTTTTAAAAGATGAATCGGAGCATTACGATGTTATCGTTGCTAACATTCTTGCACACATCATAGATGATATGATCGATGATGCATATAGACTCCTGAATAATAACGGGCGCTTTATCGCGTCTGGAATTATCGTTGAGAAGCGCGATGAGATTATTACTCATATGAAAGCAGCCGGATTTACAATTACGGATGTTCTTGAAGAAGAAGGCTGGGTCGCAATATTGGCTCTGAAGGTGGCATAATGCAGCGCTATTTTATCGACGGAACAATTTCGCTAAATGAAACGTTCGCTATGGATACTAAACACATACATCACATTAAAAATGTGATGCGTGCAAAAATTGATGATGAATTTAACGTTGTTGACAGTACGGGCAGTGTTTACCTTGTCAAGCTTGCGAATCTCGAACCTGTGACGTATAAAGTTACAGAGAAAATTGAAAGTGAAGTTGAACTTCCGGTAAATATTACTCTGTACTCGCCGCTGTTAAAAGGCGACAAGATGGACGTTGTAATTCAGAAATCGACAGAGCTCGGTGCGCATGAATTTATCCTGTATAAAGCTGAACGCAGCGTAGTGAAGCTGAACGCTAAAAAAGAAGACAGCAGACTTACCCGCTATGAAAAGATTGCAAGAGAAGCTGCTGAACAGAGCAGACGCACTAAAATACCGGAGATTTCATTTACAGAATCACTGAAGACAATTGATTTCAGCAAATATGATCTCGTCTTATTTGCTTATGAAGATAATAATCTCACAGGCCGTTCAATTAAAGATGTTCTCGACAGTGCAAAAACGCAAACAATTGCGGTTGTTTTCGGACCCGAAGGCGGTTTTAGCGAACAAGAGGCTGAAATATTTAAGTCATATGAAAATGTTGCACTCGGTCGCAGAATATTAAGGGCGGAAACAGCACCTCTCTATGCTCTTTCTGTAATTGGCAGCTACTATGAATAGCCGTTTTGTGCTATTATTACATGGAATATAAATTATTGGGAGTGTCATTGAAATGAATGCAGCAAAATATATTGACCACACATTATTAAAACCGGAAGTTACTGGCAAAGAAATCGCAGTATTATGTGAAGAAGCACATGAAAATGGTTTCTTCAGCGTCTGCATCCAGCCTTCATGGGTAAAAACTGCAGCTGAGAAACTTGCTGAGAGCGAAGTTAAAGTTTGTACAGTAATCGGCTTCCCACATGGTGCAACAACTTCAGAAGTTAAAGCATTTGAGACAAAAGATGCGATTGCAAATGGTGCGGATGAAGTGGATATGGTCATTAACATCGGCCAGCTTAAAGCAGGCAACCTTGATTACGTCAAAGAAGATATTAAAAGTGTAGTAGACGCTGCAAACAAAGAAGCACTTGTTAAAGTTATTATCGAATCATCACTGTTAAATGAAGATGAAATCATTACTGTATCTAAGCTTTGTAAAGAAGCAGGAGCAGATTTCGTTAAAACATCGACAGGATTTAACGGCGGCGGAGCAACTGTTGAAGCTGTAGCGTTGATGCGTCTGACAGTAGGCGAAGATATGGGCGTTAAAGCAAGTGGCGGTGTGCGTTCGGCAGAAGACGCAATGAAGATGATTGAAGTCGGGGCAACAAGAATCGGCGCTTCAAGTGGTATTGCAATCGTTAATGGCGCAGTTTCAGACAGCGATTATTAAATTAAAGTTGACTGAAACAATTGAAATATATTATAATACTTAAGTACATAGTATAGACTATGTGAATTAGCCTTTTGCATTATCGGAGGGAGGGAAAACAAATGTCAAAAACAGTTGTTAAGTCAAACGAACCAATTGAAGATGCTCTGCGTCGTTTCAAACGTACAGTTTCTAAAAACGGTACTATTCAAGAAGCACGTAAAAGAGAGTTTTACGAAAAACCAAGCGTAAAACGTAAGAAGAAATCTGAAGCTGCGCGTAAGCGTAAGATCAAGTAATATCACTCTTCCCTCTGATAAGTGATATATTATAAAACAGCGTACATTTTGTACGCTGTTTTTTTGTTTCTCCATTTTTCATTTCACTGCAGTTAATGTATAATCAGAATCAGGAGAGATGTACATGGGAGGTACGTATTTATATATGATTAATAATTCAATACAATTTTATATAGATGTTGTGACTTCACCCGTTGTTGCATTTCTATTATTATCAATATTTTTCCTTGGTGTGGTGTATCAGCTCTTTTCTGAGAAGGTAAATATTATCGGCGTCCTTTCCGTACTGTCGATATTTATCTTCTTCTCAGGTCATCTTCTTACTGACGGTGGTAATATGCTGGCATTGATACTTATCCTCTTGAGCGGGCTTCTGATTCTCGTAGAATTTTTTGTCATTGGTATGATTCTTGGAGCTATAGGAGTTGTGCTGTTTGGTGTAAGTATTTTAATTGTCAGCGGTAATGTGTTTTTATACAGTATTTTCTTAGCCGTAATTTTTATTATGGTGATAATAGAGTGGGTGATATTTGTGAAGCATAAGAAACGTAAGATTCCTTTCCTGAATCGTTTAATTTTAAACGATGCAACAGATAAGGAATCAGGATACACATCATTTGATGACCGTTCGCACTTAGTCGGCGAAATCGCGGTAACACATACTGTGCTCCGTCCATCAGGGACTATACGTCTCGGGGATGAACGGATTGACGCTGTTGCAGAAGGTTCGTATATTACAAATGGTGTAGAAGTTAAAATTATTTTTGTAGAAGGTACAAGAGTTGTCGTCAGACCAACGGAAACTAAAAACAAGGAGAGTGGAGAATGAATTTAGCATTTATTACAGGCGGTGCACTCGTAACGTTACTTATTTTTGTAGTAATTATTATCGTTATTGCATTTATCCTGTCATTTGTTCCAATCGGTTTATGGATTTCAGCAATTGCTGCAGGGGTTAAAGTAGGAATCTTTACATTAGTAGGTATGCGTCTGAGACGTGTAAAACCTAAACGCGTTATCGAACCAATGATTAAAGCACATAAAGCGGGTATTCAGCTGTCAACAAACCAGCTTGAGTCTCACTTCTTAGCCGGCGGTAACGTCGACCGCGTTGTCGACGCATTAATCGCTGCACAGCGTGCAGATATTAACTTAACATTTGAACGTTGTGCTGCAATTGACCTTGCTGGCCGTGACGTACTGGAAGCAGTACAGATGAGTGTTAACCCGAAAGTTATCGAAACACCATTTATCGCAGGTGTTGCAGTTGATGGTATCGAAGTTAAAGCGAAAGCTAGAATTACAGTTAGAGCTAACATCGAACGTCTTGTCGGTGGTGCTGGTGAAGAAACAATCATCGCACGTGTTGGTGAAGGTGTAATTTCAACTATCGGTTCTTCTACAAAGCATGCGGATGTACTTGAAAATCCGGAACGTATTTCACAGACTGTCTTAGCTAAAGGTCTGGATTCAGGTACTGCATTTGAAATACTTTCAATTGATATTGCAGACGTGGACATCGGTAAAAATATCGGTGCAGATCTTCAGACTGAACAAGCTGTAGCCGATAAGAATATTGCACAGGCGAAAGCAGAAGAACGCCGTGCGATGGCTGTCGCTCAGGAGCAGGAAATGAAAGCCCGCGTACAGGAAATGAGAGCGAAAGTAGTAGAAGCAGAATCCAGAGTACCTCTTGCATTTGCTAAAGCATTAGAAGATGGCAACATATCAGCATCTGATTATTACGATCTGAAAAATGTTGAAGCAGATACTAGCATGAGAGATTCAATTAATAAAATGACAAACCCTACACAGTTTAACGAAGAAGAATAGGGTGTGATATAGTATGGAGTTTATTCCACTACTAATTATCGTTCTCGGTGTTGTCTCTTCAATAGTCGGCAGTAAAAAGAACAAAGAAAAAGAAGGCGACCGCAATATAGATACTTCCAAGCTAGATAGGAAGCAGAATACTGCGCCGCGCAGCAGGCAACCCGATACAAGGACGAATACAAATGAACAAAAAGGATTCTTCCAGACGCTGCAAGAGGCATTTGATGAAGAATTCAACCAGCCTGAACAAGAAACAAAGCCGCAGTCTAAACCGAAACCGGAACCCAAACCGCAGCCGGTGCAATCATCCGGCCGTGAGAACCGTCCGGGAAGACAGACATCTGAGCGTCCGGTAAGAGAAACGATTCAGCAATCACGAGAACGTCAAAACTCGTCACAAAATATTTCTGATATCGAGAAGCATGTTACCGACCGTTCGAAACATAGGGAGCGTGCGTCAGAGGCAAGAGACAGTGTATACACTAGAGGCTATGATAAACGCGCTTTTAAAGTAGAAGGCCTTGGTAAAGATATCGCAGATAAAGTTCGTTACTCTTATGGTGATGACCTTACTCAAATGAATAAGAGCGGACAAGAAAGTACAAAGGTTACTTCAGATGATTTGTCGTTTGATTCTAAAGCTATCGTCAACGGCATTATTATGTCGGAAGTTCTCGGTAAGCCGAAATCCAAACAAAAATCACGCAGTAAACTTAGCTGATTTTTTAACTTTGATAAGCCGGATGGGAAAGTTTCCGTCCGGTTTTTGTTTTAGAGAAATTGACGATGAAACGAGTTAAGTCGCAGAAATTTATCTGCCTTAGCTCGTTTTTTTGTTATGTAAGTGCATTAATCATGTAAAAACATATTAATATTGATGAAAACCAGTGTACTAATGCGAAAGTTGCTTTAAAATGAATTAATAAGTACATGGATTAACAAATGTGTTTTAGAGTTTCCTGTTCTTAGGACAACGCTTATCCGTGTGTCATACGAACAGAACATATATGAGTTAAATGCGATAGCCAGTCTGTTATTATCAAGTTCTGAAATAATTGCAGTCAGCTATTTATAGTGGTAAATTTAAATAGACAAAAGACTATTATAAAGGGGTTTGTAAATGCCTAATATTATTAATATAGACAGCCTTGACGAAGCTCAGGCTTTAATAGGTGCAAATGATTCACACATCACATATCTGGAAGATGAATTAGACGTCAAAATTCATACGCTCGGTAATGAAATTACTGTCAGCGGCGAAGATGAAAAAAATGTCGAATTAGTCGAAGATGTGCTGCTTCATTTATTAAAAATAATCCAGCGCGGCATGTCAATTTCTTTAAGAGATGTACAGTCTGCTGCGATGATGGCAAAAAATGATACCATCGAATATTTACAAGATCTTTATAACGAAGAAATCGCTAAAGATGTTAAAGGTAAAAGTATTAAAGCTAAAACAACAGGTCAGCGTCAGTATGTTGAAAATATACGTAAACATGACCTGACTTTCGGTATTGGACCGGCTGGTACCGGTAAAACGTTTCTGGCTGTAGTAATTGCCTGTCAGATGCTGCGTGAAAACCAGGTTAAACGCATCGTACTGACGCGTCCTGCCGTTGAAGCAGGGGAGAACCTGGGATTCCTTCCAGGGGACTTAAAAGAGAAGGTAGACCCTTATCTGCGCCCGTTGTATGATGGTCTTCACGCTGTTCTCGGAGCAGAGACGACAGATCGTTTAATTGAACGCGGTATTATAGAAGTTGCACCGCTTGCTTATATGCGCGGACGAACATTGAATGAAGCTTTTGTTATTTTGGATGAAGCTCAGAATACGACAGAAATGCAGATGAAAATGTTCCTGACACGTCTGGGTTTCGGTTCTAAAATGATTGTTACCGGTGATGAAACACAGATTGACCTTCCGGGCTCGACGAAAAGCGGATTGGTTGAATCTGTAAAACGTCTTGATAATATTAAAGGAATCGCTATTAAACGCATGGATGAAACAGATGTTGTGAGGCATCCACTTGTTTCTAAAATAATCCTTGCGTATGAAAAGGATACGAACCTATGATTAATATAGATTTTATTAACGATGAAAACTTTGTGAATGAGTCGGAGATTAAAGAAATTTCAGAGCTGTTAACGTTCGCATACGGCCATCTGGAAGAAGAAGGCGATGCAGAAGTATCTGTATCTTTCGTTACAAATGAAGAAATTAAAAACCTTAACAGTGATTACCGCAATAAAGACAGCGTGACCGATGTGATCTCTTTTGCACTTGAGGAAGATGATATGAATATTATTCACGAAGATGCCCCGCGCACTTTGGGAGATATAGTTATCAGTACTGACCGTGCGAAAGAGCAGGCTGAAGATTACGGGCACAGCTACCGACGTGAGCTGCTGTTTTTAAGTCTCCACGGATTTTTACATCTGCTTGGCTACGATCATATGGAGAGCGATGATGAAGTTAAAATGAATGGTAAACAGGAAGAAATATTAAACGCATTTGGTGTGACACGCGATTAATTTAGACCGGTTTAAACATCCTCTCCAGGGATTTGTACAGCTGTTTAAGAAAGACAGGAAATTTTTACTTCATTACATTATCGCCGCGGCAGTTATTCTTATTTGCGCTGCGGTTAATATCACAGCGATTGAATGGTTATTTATCATCACGGCTGTGTTTTTAGTATTAATTACAGAAACATTGAACAGTGCAATTGAATACACGGTGGATTTAATTACCGGTGATTACCATATCCTGGCACGCTATGCGAAAGATATTGCAGCAGCGGCTGTACTTCTTGCGAGTATATATGCTGTAATTACCGGTATGGTTATCCTGCTGCCGTATTTGTTTTAATATAAGGAGGATATCAAATGAACGACGGATTATTTAAAGAAGAGTGGCTGACTGAAGTGCAGGTTGCACAGTCACGTGCATACACACCTTATTCAAACTTTAATGTAGGTGCTCTGTTAATTACAGAAGATGATGAGTATATTTACGGTGCGAACATTGAAAATGCGGCGTATCCTGCATCAATTTGCGCAGAACGTACTGCATTGGTGAGCGCATATGCAAACAATAAGAGAAAATTCAAAGCATTTGTAATCGTAACGGATGCGCCTGGACCTGCAAGTCCATGCGGAGAATGCAGACAGGTAATGAAAGAATTATGCCATGATGAGATGCCGGTTTACTTAACAAGTAAATCAGGTGAAGTAATAAAACGTACGGTAGACGATTTGCTGCCGCTCGGTTTTAGCGGGAAGGATATGGATTAATGGATTATGATGGATTTAAATCAGGTTTCGTCAGTATAATCGGACGTCCGAATGTAGGGAAATCTACATTTATGAACAAGGTACTTGGACAGAAAATTTCGATTATGTCAGACAAACCCCAAACCACAAGAAATAAAATACAAGGTGTATATACGAAAGATAACGCTCAGATGATCTTTATCGATACACCCGGAATACACAAACCGAAGCATGAGCTCGGTGAGCATATGATGAA
This sequence comes from Jeotgalicoccus sp., assembly GCA_052093725.1. Classification (GTDB taxonomy): domain Bacteria; phylum Bacillota; class Bacilli; order Staphylococcales; family Salinicoccaceae; genus Jeotgalicoccus. Next base: position 25,192 of record JBQDHL010000007.1, read on the forward strand.
AGTTGCGCGTAATACGCTTCGGGAAACAGAAGTAATTCTGTTTGTTATTAACGCTGCTGAAAAAATTGGACGCGGCGATGAGTTCATTGTCGATATGCTTAAAAATACGAAAACACCAATTATTTTAGTGTTAAATAAAATCGATTTAATTCATCCCGATGAATTGATTAAACAGATTGAAGTTTACAAAGATAAGCTGGATTTCAGTGATGTAGTACCAATTTCAGCGCTGCAGGGCAACAATGTTGATCGTCTCCTGTCAGTGCTTGAATCGCATCTGCCGGAAGGACCGATGTACTATCCTGAAGACCGTATTACTGATCACCCTGAGCATTTTATCGTGAGTGAGTTGATTCGTGAAAAAGCACTGCATCAGCTGAGTCAGGAACTGCCGCATGCAATCGGAGTGGAAGTGCTTAAAATGAAAGGTGACGACGACGGGGGTAAAGTCAGAGTTGAAGCACTAATTTACGTTGAGCGGGAATCACAAAAAGGAATGGTTATCGGTAAAGGCGGCAAGATGCTGAAAGAAATCGGGCGTCATGCACGTATCGATATCGAAAACCTCCTCGGCAGCAAAGTATATCTGGAGCTGTGGGTTAAAGTACAGAAAGACTGGCGCAATAAACCGACGTTTATCAGATCGCTGGGGTACAAAGACGAAGAATATTAAAACTGGGTGAGATAATGATCTATCAACAAACTGGTATGATGATCCGGCAGACGAGCTACAGCGAGTCCAGCCGGATTATTACTATACTGACAGAAACGGGAGAACAGGTTCCGTTAATGGCACGCGGCTTTAATAAACCGAAGAACCAGTTTATTACGCTGCGCCAGGGGTACCTGGAAGCACTGTTTACTTATAACCGTTTTAAAGGCATGGGCACACTCAATGATGTCGACGTGACTGAGCGGTATAAAAATATTAACGGGGACTTCGATAAATATACGCATGCAAGTTATATTATGGAAGTCATTACGAGGGCACTTGAAGACGACATCGCAGAACCTGGATTCTACAGACTGCTGAAAAAGGGATTTAAGCTGCTTGAAGACGGCAATGAAAGTTTTGCAGTGACATCGCTCGTACTTGCAAAAATGCTTCCGGCATACGGCGGTCAGCTGAATCTCGACAGCTGTGCAATATGCGGCAGAAATGATTATAAAAAGTACAGCCACTATTCATTTAAATATCACAATGTGATCTGCTATGAATGCCTGACAGAAGAAACATTGGAACGTGCAATACCTGTCAGCAACAGAGTACTGTACTTTGCACTGTATTTAAAATCGGTGAAACTCGAAGATGTAAGCAGTATTAAAATATCAGAAGAAATCGGCAGACAGCTGCTTAAATTTATTGAAATGCTGTATGCTGAATACAGCGGTATGTATTTCAGAAGTAAGAAGTTAATAGATCCGCAGTAAAGATGTTTGGGTATACATGAGATGACTTCATGTATATACAACACAAAAAATGCACTTAATCCCTTTCGAGGATTAAGTGCATTTTTTTGAATTACTATTTCAAATTACTGGTCATCGTTTTAACGTCTTTGACAATCTCTTCTGTTTCAAAAGTATTATCTCCCGCATCAACGCCTGTATAGTCTTTAATCAGTGTCCCGTTTTCATCGATTAAATAAATCGCTGTGCCGTGGAGTACTTGATTTGAACCGTCCTGCGCCTGTTTTATTATTGATTTGAAGTTGTTCAGTGCATAATCTCTGATGAACTCAAATTCGTATCCTGTCATGAGTTGCCATTCGATATTTTCATTTGGGTTGTACCAGCTCATATATTCGCTGAGGACTTCCGGTGTATCATTGTCCGGATCTACAGTGAAACTGAGTATACCGACATCTTCAAGTCCTTCTTCTGCCAGTGCCTGTGACAGCTCAGTCATGTTTTGTGTCATCGGCGGGCAAACTGTAACGCACTCTGTAAAGATTTGATTAGCAAGCCAGATTTTCCCGTCCATATCATCGGATGTAAACTTTTCATTGTGTTGATTCACAGCTTCAAACTCATTCAGCGTATTGCCGTAATAAGACATCGGTTCAACCTCTTCGCTGCCGCATGCACTGAGCAGCACAACGAGAACAATAAGCAGAGTGCTTCTAAACATAAGCATCCTCCATTAAAATCATTAATGTATGTATAAAGGTGCCCCAATAGATTGAGGCACCGCAATTGTTAAAACTTAATTCTTGATGATAGGAATTCGTGAAGTTCGTCAATTGCAATACGTGTCTGTTCCATCGTATCGCGGTCTCTTACTGTTACTTTTTTATCTTCAACTGAATCGAAGTCGAATGTAATACAGTACGGCGTACCAATTTCATCCTGACGGCGGTAACGTTTACCGATTGACTGTGACTCATCAAATTCGATGTTAAAGTCAGCAGCAAGCAGGCTGTATACTTCCATAGCATCTTCGCTTAGTTTTTTCGATAAAGGTAATACTGCTGCTTTATATGGTGCAAGAGCAGGGTGCAGACGCAGTACTGTACGTGAGTCACCAGTTTCAAGTTCTTCTTCGTCGTAAGCATCTGTAAGGAATGCAAGTGTCATACGGTCAAGACCGAGTGACGGCTCGATGCAGTATGGGATATATTTCTCGTTAGTTTCAGGATCGTGATATCTGAAATCTTCATTTGAATGTTCCATATGCTGACGAAGGTCGAAGTCTGTACGGCTTGCAACGCCCCATAGCTCTCCCCAGCCAAACGGGAATTTGTATTCGATATCAGTTGTTGCGTTAGAGTAGTGTGATAATTCATCTTCATCATGTTCTCTAAGACGTGTTTTTTCTTCGCTTAAGTTTAAATCTTTCAGCCATTTAACAGCGAATTCTTTCCAGTAAGTCTGCCATTCCATTTCAGTACCAGGTTTACAGAAGAATTCGAGTTCCATCTGATCAAATTCACGTGTTCTGAATGTGAAGTTGCCCGGTGTAATTTCGTTACGGAATGATTTACCAACCTGTCCGATACCGAATGGAAGTTTTTTGCGCATTGTGCGCTGTACATTTTTATAGTTTACAAAGATACCTTGTGCAGTTTCAGGACGCAGGAATATTTCGTTAGTTGAAGCTTCTGTTACACCCTGGAATGTTTTAAACATTAAGTTGAACTGACGGATATCAGTGTATTCATGAGCGCCACAAGTTGGACAGTCAATATTTTTGTCGTCGATAATTTCTTTCATTGCATCAAATGATAAACCATCTGCTACGAAAGTGTCATCTTCTTTTTGCATAACATCTTCAATTAATTTATCAGCACGATGACGTGAATTACATTTTTTACAATCAATCATCGGGTCGTTAAAGTTATTTAAGTGGCCTGAAGCTTCCCATGTTTTAGGGTTCATTAAAATTGCAGCATCCAGTCCGACATTATACGGAGATTCCTGAATGAATTTTTTCCACCATGCAGCTTTAACATTATTTTTTAACTCGATGCCAAGCGGGCCGTAATCCCAAGTGTTTGCAAGTCCGCCGTAGATTTCACTGCCGGGGAATACAAATCCTCTAGTTTTTGCCAAGTTTACAATTGTGTCCATGTTCATAGTTAATGCAGCTCCTTTTTATTATTAATTTATATATAAAATTGGCAGCGGTACGAAAAAATCCCTGGACAGCATAAAAAATGCTATCCAGGGACGAGCGTTGCCCGCGGTTCCACCCAATTTAGTAAGAAAACTCGCTTTTATATATAAAATTAATTATTTATTGTTTAATTGTTATGCCATTTACTCTGTTAAGCTTACACCATCCTTAACTCGCTTATTGCTATTATATAATTAGAGCAGAATGAATGCAAGTACGATGATATTTCTTTATCTCCGTAAATATTATATAATATTAATGTTGGGAGTGAGAACGTGGAACTGAATGAGCGCCAAGAAAAGATTCTGAGCATAGTTAAACAGCACGGGCCGATTACCGGCAGTAATATTGCTGCACAGCTGTCCTTGACCCGTGCAACATTACGACCGGATTTAGCTATATTGACGATGTCCGGCTTTTTAGATGCAAGACCCCGTGTGGGTTATTTCTATACGGGTAAAGAAACTAATGATGTCATCGCACTTAAAGTAAATAATATATTAGTTAAAGATGTACAGAGCTTACCTATTTTAATTACGATTGAAACTAGTATTTATGATGCAATCGTCAAGATGTTCCTGGAAGATGTGGGCACGCTGTACGTTATCGATAACGAGCAGTCTCTAGCCGGTGTTGTATCAAGAAAAGATTTGTTAAAAGGCACGATGAGTTTTAAAGATATAGAAAGCACACCGGTCAGTGCGGTGATGACCCGGAGCCCCAATATTACAATGTGCTATCCGGATGATCTTCTTCTATATGTTGCAAAACAGATTATTGACAGACAGATTGATTCGCTGCCGGTTGTTAAAGAAAGTAATGGCAGAATAGAAGTTACAGGCAGAATTACTAAAACCAATATTACAAAAGTATTTGTAAACTTAATGGAGTGAAAAAAATGTCGAATTTCAAAATAATCGTTGCATCAGACTCAGTCGGAGAAACAGGAGAACTTGTTACAAAAGCATGCTTGTCACAATTTAAAATCGACGCACCCGATAATGTTATCGACCGTTATCCATATGTTGAGAATAACGACGATATTGATGATGTGATAGATTTAGCTAAAAGTAAAAATGCATTAGTGGTCTATACTCTAATCAGACCTGATTTAAGAAAATATATGGCCGCAGAACTCGGTAAAGAAGAAATTTCCTACATCGATGTTATGGGGCCGCTGATGGATGAAATAGCGAAAGCAACAGGACTTGAGCCGTACAATGAACCGGGACGTGTTCATCGTCTTGACGAAGAATATTTCAAAAAAATCGAAGCAATTGAATTTGCTGTAAAATACGATGATGGTAAAGACACAAGCGGACTGGATAAGGCCGATATAGTGCTGCTCGGTGTTTCAAGGACTTCAAAAACACCGCTGTCTCAGTTTTTAGCTTTAAAAAAGTACAAAGTAATGAACGTTCCGCTCGTACCGGAAGTGAAGCCACCGGCTGAATTGTTCGACGTGGATCCGGAAAAGTGCGTGGCGCTTCGAATTAATCCGGATACATTATATAAAATCCGCAAGGAACGCTTAAGCCAGCTCGGCTTAAAAGATACCGCGATGTATGCCAACAGCTCGCGCATTGAAGATGAATTGACTTACTTCGATGAAATCATTGGCAAGATAGGTTGTCCGATAATAGATGTATCCGATAAAGCAATCGAGGAAACAGCGAATGCTATTATGAAGTACGTGGACAGTGAGAGTAATATTAGAGGGTGATAATTTGAGAATACCCGAGGAAACCATAGCAAAAATAAAAGACGAGACCGACATTACCGAGTTAGTTGCGAGTTATATTAAGCTCGAACGACGCGGAAGAAACTATGTTGGTCTCTGTCCGTTTCACGATGAGAAAACACCATCCTTTTCCGTCAGTCCGGAAAAACAGATTGCACATTGTTTCGGCTGTAAAAAAGGCGGTAATGTATTCCAGTTCCTAATGGAAATTGAGAGTATGTCATTCTCTGAAGCGGCAGCAAAACTCGGAGAACCACTGAATATAAAAATAGATACTGAGACGAGCAATGTCGCAGAAGGCGATATGACACTGATTCGTATGCACGATTATATGACGGATCTTTACCATCATCTGCTCATGAACACCAATGAAGGTGAAAAACCTCTCCAGTACTTGCTGGACCGCGGATTCAGCACAGATCTTATACGTGCTGAAAAAATCGGGTTTGCACCGAATATGTCATACTTTGCAAAAAATGCACTGCTTGAGCAGGGTTATAACGAGGAAACCGCATATCAGGCGGGACTCTTGTCCAGAAACGAAGAAAACTTTTCATATTACGACCGCTTTGTCGGCCGTATTATGATTCCCATAAAAAATCATCAGGGTCACCATGTCGGCTATACTGCAAGAAGCATCGATGGCAGTGAACCTAAGTATTTAAATACACCTGAGACAGAAATATTTAAAAAACGAGAACTGTTTTTTAATTTAAATGATGCAAGAAAACATGTCAGAAAGCTCGATAATATTATTTTAATGGAAGGGCATCTAGATGTCTTAAAAGTTAAAATGACCAAGGTTAGACATATCGTTGCAACGATGGGGACGGAACTCAGCCAGGAAAATTTAAATTTGCTGGAACGCCTGTCGTCGAATGTCACGATTATGTTCGACGGTGACTCTGCCGGACGGAATGCGACACTGAAAGTAGGGGACACTCTTCTTAAACGCGGCTTAAATGTCTACGTGCAGAAAGTCCCGGATAAAATGGACCCGGATGAATACATTGAAACTTTCGGTGCAGAAAAATTTGAGCAGTTTATCCAGGATCAGCAGCAGCACTATCTGCACTTTAAAGCAGAAGTGCTGCGCCACGACGCTAAGGAAAACGACATGAAGTTTACGCAGCACTTAAATTTGCTCGCAAACGATATGCAGTATGTCAGTGATCACTTAACAGCTGAACGGCTGATTGGTATAATCAGTTCCGTTTTCGGGGTTGATAAAGGTGCATTATCCGGAAAAATCCCGGAGCCGGTCAGACAGGAAACAAACTACGCTGTACCTGAACCTCACCGTCAGCAGTTATCACAGCGTCAGAAAAAAGAGCGTTACGTGACGAGAATAATGATGGTAAACCGGGAGTATCTGCTGGAATACAGCGATTCGCTCGATGAGAAAGTCTTAACTTACAGCCCTTACTATGATATAATAAAAGGACTTTGTGCCTATTTTGAAGCACATACAGTTTTCGATTTGTCTCTTGCCCTTAATTATCTTGATCCTGCACTGACGGACACATTGATAGAACTCGACGGCATGTCGATTCATGAAGATGTCTCACATAGTGAAATAAATGATTATCTTGAAGATTTAAGTGGTATAAGAAATAGTGAAAACGAAAAACAGGAATTATACCGCAGACTTGAAATTGCGGAACGTGAAAATGACTTTGAACTGCAGATTAAGCTGACCCAGGAACTGGTTGAGCTTAACCGGACGTACAAAATGTAGTTTTTGATAACTTAGGAGGCACAGTATGGCGAAGAAAAAAGCAATTGCAGCTGAAACTAAAGAACTTGAATTCACAACTGTCGAACAGGCAAAAACACACCTGTTGGAAAAAGGGAAAAAAGATGGTCAGCTGTCCCACGAAGAAGTTGCAGATAAGTTGGCAAACTTCGAGCTGGATTCAGATGCTATGGACGAATTTTTCGAAGAATTAAACGAAAATGAAATCCAAATGATTAATGAAAAAGATTCGTCTGATACGAATGCAAAATTAGATCTCTCTGATATGAGTGCACCTCCGGGCGTTAAAATTAACGACCCTGTGCGTATGTACCTTAAAGAAATCGGACGCGTTGATTTACTAACGGCAGCTGAAGAAGTTGAACTGGCGAAGCGTATTGAACAGGGTGACGATATCGCGAGAAGCCGTCTGGCTGAAGCAAACCTCCGTCTTGTTGTTAGTATTGCGAAACGTTACGTTGGACGCGGCATGCTCTTTCTTGACCTGATTCAGGAAGGAAACATGGGACTGATTAAAGCTGTTGAAAAATTCGACTTCACTAAAGGTTTCAAATTCTCAACTTATGCAACATGGTGGATACGTCAGGCGATTACACGCGCAATTGCTGACCAGGCAAGAACAATTCGTATTCCAGTGCATATGGTTGAAACAATTAACAAACTTGTCCGTATTCAGCGTCAGCTGCTTCAGGATTTAGGACGCGAACCTACTCCTGAAGAAATCGGTGAAGAAATGGATTTGCCTGCTGAAAAAGTACGTGAAATTCTAAAAATTTCTCAGGAACCGGTATCATTGGAAACACCGATTGGTGAAGAAGATGACAGTCATCTTGGTGACTTTATCGAAGACCAGGAAGCACAAAGCCCGGCAGATCACGCAGCTTATGAATTGTTAAAAGAACAGCTTGAAGACGTTCTCGACACACTAACAGATCGTGAAGAAAATGTGCTCCGCCTGCGTTTCGGTCTTGATGATGGACGTACACGCACACTGGAAGAAGTTGGTAAAGTATTCGGTGTTACCCGTGAACGGATCAGACAAATCGAAGCAAAAGCGCTTCGTAAATTAAGACACCCGTCAAGAAGTAAGAAATTAAAAGACTTTATGGATTAAGAGTGTAATATTTTCTCAAAATTGTTTTGACTTTGACACAATTTGAGATACAATTATATATGAGATAACATGAATAACAGATGAGGGGGTAACATTATGAATAAAAATCCTATAATTCCATTCTTATTGATTATTTTCTTAGGAATCGGACTTGTGTTCTTACTTTCTGGATTAGGCGCAACTGACGATGGTGAAGAAGACGTTGCAACAGAAGAAGGTTCTGAGGAATCAGGCGGCGGCGAAGAAGCTTCAAGCGGCGACGTTGATGCAGAAGGTATCGCTCGTGATAACTGTGCTTCATGTCATGGTCAAGACTTCAGCGGCGGAATGGGTCCTGCATTAGCTGGAACTAGTCTTGCTGAAGAAGAATTCACGACAACAGTACGTGAAGGTCAAGGTTCTATGCCTGCATTCTCGGCAGACCAAGTTGCAGATGAAGAACTTACAGCTTTATATCAGTTCTTTTCTGAACAGTAATTATCTATAAAAAAGACTCTCAATGATGGGAGTCTTTTTTTAATACAGGAGTGAGGAAATGTTAAATCAGAGGCTTAAGACAGTATCAGAATATATTGTTGGAGATGCACTTGTTGATATCGGTTCCGATCATGCGTATTTACCGATTTACGCTGTAAATGAAAAACTTATTAACAAGGCTATATGCGGAGAAATTGCCAGAGGACCATATGATGCTTCTGTTAAAAATGTGCTGCAGAATAAATTAACAGAAGAAATCAAAATCAGACTCGGAGACGGTTTATCTGTACTTCGCAGTATGGATGAGGTTGATACAATTACTATTTGCGGTATGGGCGGACCATTAATCGCGAGTATTATTGAAGAAGGCATGCAGTTCGTTCACGGTAAACCTCGTTTTATCGTTCAGGCAAATACTTATCCATATCCAATCCGTAAAATTATGGCTGAAAACAATTATAAAATTGTTGAAGAACTTCAGTTAAAAGACGGATTTCATTTTTATGATATTATTGTTTTTGACTATACAGAAGAAAAAGTTGAATACGGTGAAGCTGAACTTCGTTTCGGTCCTGTAAATATAGAAAAAAGAGAGCCTGTATTTATCGCACAGCTTGAACGCGAAAAGAGTCATATGGAAAAAATATTAAACGGTATCAACGATAGAGAGAAGAATATAGATAAAGTTGAAAGACTTGAATATAATCTTAAGTATGTCGATGAGGTGCTGGAGAATGTTAAAGATAATTGATCTGCTTAAACATTTAAATGAAATTGCCCCATTTTCAGATAGTGAAAAATGGGATAATACAGGACTGCTGGTCGGTAATGAAGATGATACAGTAACAGGTATAATTACTGCGCTTGACTGCAGTGAAGAAACTGTTGATGAAGCTGTTATGCAAAATGCCAACGTGATTATCAGTCACCATCCTTTAATTTTCCCTGAAATTTCAAAAGTGGTCAATGAAGGCCCGGGACTTGTTATACGCAAGCTTATTAAAAATGATATTAATTTAATTGCGATGCATACAAACCTGGATCATCAGAAGAATGGAGTCAGCCATATGATTGCAGCAGCAATCGGCTATCCTGAAACTGAAATTCTATTGCCGCAAAAAGGGAACTTCAAAAAACTCAGAATTAATATAAATACTGAGGACAAAGAAGAGTTTAAACAGAATCTGCTGAAAAATTCACCGGTAGGTGACATGGGAGATTATACAGAGGTAAGCTATGAATACGAAGTTCACGGTCAGTTCAGACCCGGAGCTGCAGCCAATCCAACGATTGGCGAATCCGGAAAACTCGAACACGTGGATGAATATGTTATAGAATGTATTTTCGACGGCAGGGATCAGCACGCTGTGATTGATGCAGTGAGAAAGTATCATCCGTACGAGGAACCGGCATACGACGTCTACAGTATAGACAGAGAAGCCGACACCGGACTCGGTGTGAAATTCAAGTACGGAGATACACTCAGCAGTCTCGTTGAAATGATAGAAAACAAAACCGGTCTTAAGACGGTTAATGTTGTTAAAGCAGACGATAGTATTATTAATACTGCAGCTATTATCGGCGGAGCAGGGATGAGTTATCGTAAGGCTGCATTTAACAGCGGTATAGACGTGCTAATTACCGGTGACGTTAAGTATCATGAAGCGTATGATGCAAAAGCTGCCGGACATAACATTATCGACGCAGGTCATTATTTAGAAGTATTAATGACATCGGGTCTTGCAGAGTTGATTAACGAACAGCTGGATGTTCATGTTACAGCATCAAAAGTATCAACAAATCCATTTGAATAAATAATAAAAGACTGCGAAATCTAATTTTAGATTTCGCAGTCTTTTATTTTAGTCCATTACCTTAACAGGTGTTGGATTTTTAATTTTCGGTAAAATTTTAGCCATTGGTACTGTTGATTCAGGTTGAACCTGCTGTTCTATATTATAGTTTTTAATATAGGCAATCACTTCTTTAACGATTGGTGTCGGTGTAGAAGCTCCCGCTGTAACCGCAACTTTCTCTACGCCTTCCAGCCATTCATTCTTTAATTCGTTTAATGAACTGATACGGTAAGCATTCGTATGTGCAATTTCTTTTGAAACCTGTGTCAGACGGTTAGAGTTATTACTCTTCGGATCGCCGACTACTATTAGCAGGTCCGCTTCTCCAGCCTGTTCAGCGACAGCTTCCTGTCTGACCTGTGTTGCTAGACAGATTTCCTTATGCACTTCGATGTGAGGGTATTTCACTTTCAGCTCATCCATAATATGGCTTACATCCCATTGACTCATCGTCGTCTGGTTTGTGACGATTAATTTTCTCGTTGAAAGGTGGTCCGGCAAAGTTGCAACGTCTTCACGTGTTTCAATTAAATGAACGTGATCCGGTGAAACACCAATTGCTCCTTCCGGTTCAGGGTGGTCTTTCTTACCGATGTAAATTACATCGTAATCATCTGCAGTCTTTTCTCTGATCAGATCGTGAGTAAATTCCACGTCAGGACACGTTGCATCGATACAGACAAGCCCTTTTTCTTTTGCACGGGTTTTTACTTGCGGCGATACGCCGTGTGCTGTAAAGATAACAGTACCGCTTTCAATCTGCTCGAGGATTTCTAGACGGTTTGGTCCGTCAAGTGTGATAATGCCTTCATCTTCGAATGCATCCGTCACATGTTTATTGTGTACAATCATGCCTAAAATATATATAGGACGCGGCAGCGACTGATCCAGTGAAGCATTGCGTGCAATCACCATTGCATCAACAACACCATAACAGTAACCGCGCGGTGAGATTTTTATAATATCCATAAGTAGAACTCCTCCTTACACTTGATTATACTTAATTTCTGCCGATATTCAAATCATCCAAATGGATTAACGATTATTATAGCGTAAATATGCATTTTTAGTTATAATTGATAAGGAGTTTGAAAGGGACAGGTGACATATATGTCAAATGCATTTAAAAGATTTGAATTTAACAACACAATGCTCGATGCAATAGAGAGGGTCGGGTTCACACATCCGACGATGGTACAGGAACGAGTGATACCAAGAATAATGAAAGGCAGTAACGTTGTTGCACAGTCGGCAACAGGCAGCGGGAAGAGTCATGCCTTTTTACTGCCGCTTATTTATAATATCGACGGCGCACAGAAAACGCCTCAGGTTGTAGTAATGGCACCGACGAGAGAGCTTGCAAAACAGCTTGATAACATGGCAAGAAAAGTTCTTGAATCATACGATGATATTAGCTGCCGAGCATTTGTCGGCGGAACGGAAATGAAACGCGACGAAGATCGTGCACGACAAAATCCTCAGCTGGTTATCGGTACGCCTACACGTATTAAGGATTTAATCGATAAACAGGCACTTGATATTCACGCAGCGAAGACAATTGTAATTGATGAAGCAGATTTAATGGTTGATTTAGGCTTTATGGCTGATGTCGACTATATTTCCAACCGCATTTCGACAGCAAGCCAGTTTCTGGTCTTTTCGGCCACTATCCCTGAACCGGTAAAACAATTTATGGAAAAATATATTGGTGAAACTGAAATTATTGTAATTGATACACCGCTTAATAAAGAGTCTATTCATTACAGTCTTGTACCCGTAAAAGGATCGAGCAGATTAGAGAAGACTCTTGAGCTGGCTAAGAACATCACACCGTATACCGGATTGATTTTTGCCAATTCACGTGAACGTGCCGATGAACTATATGCTTACTTAAAAGAAGCAGGCATAAATGTTGGATTATTCCATGGTGGATTAAAACCTCGTGAACGTACGCAGGAAATTAAGAAAATCGAAAATCTTGACTATCACTGGATTGTTGCAAGTGATCTTGCATCAAGAGGGCTTGATTTTGACGGTGCATCTCATGTCATCAACTATGATATTCCGAAGCAGATTGAATTCTTTACTCACAGAGTAGGACGTGTCGGAAGAGGTCAGTACAGCGGTGTCGCAATTACTCTTTACGAGCCGAGTGAACAGAATCAAATTGATTTACTCGAAGGTAAAGGATATGTGTTTAATCATGAAGATATCCGCGGCGGTGAGCTGAAAGAAATTAAAGACCGCACACAGCGTGCCGGCAGAAATACACGCAGCACGACGAATAAGACACAGAATTACAAAGTGCGCAGTCCTAAAAAAGTAAAACCTGGCTACAAAAAGAAAATTAAGTTCCAAAAAGAAGAACTTGAACGCCAAGAACGCAGACGTTATGCCAAAGCAAAAACACGCAATGAGAAAAAACGAAGTAAAAAAGATAATAAGTAGAGGTTGATATAAATGTTATTGGGATCACATGTTTCGATGAGCGGTAAAAAAATGCTGGAAGAGTCAGTGACTACTGCAGCAAATTATGGTGCATCTACATTTATGATTTATACCGGTGCGCCGCAAAATACGCGTCGTAAAAAAATTGAAGATCTGAATATCGAAAAAGGACAAAAAGCGATGGCAGAACTCGGCATGAAGAATTTTGTCGTCCATGCGCCTTATATTATTAATATCGCAAATACTGAAAAAGCTCATGTATTTAATTTAGGCGTTGAATTTTTACAGGAAGAAATCGTCCGTACAGAAGCACTTGGTGCAAAACAGATTGTACTTCACCCGGGTGCTCATGTTGGTGCCGGCAGCGAAGCTGGAATTAAGCAGATTATTAAAGGGCTTAATGAAGTGCTGTCAAACGACAACGATGTGCAGATTGCATTGGAAACGATGGCGGGCAAAGGCTCTGAAATCGGACGTAACTTTGAAGAAATCGCACATATCATGGATGGTGTTACGAACAACGAGCGTTTGAGTGTTACATTCGATACGTGTCACGTTCACGATGCAGGCTATGATATCAAAAATGATTTTGACGGTGTTTTAAATGAGTTTGATAAACTTGTTGGTATCGACCGTATTAAAATTCTTCATATGAATGATTCCAAAAATCCAATCGGCGCACATAAAGACAGACATGAAAACTTTGGTTTTGGCCACATAGGATTTGATGCACTGGCTTATATTATAAATCATCCGGAATTCACTGACGTACCAAAAATATTAGAAACTCCATTCGTCGGTCCGGATAAGACAAATCGTGTTGCACCTTATAAACACGAAATTGATATGATTAAGTCAGGAGAATTTGATTCGAACTTATTAGTAAAAATTAATCCTGCAGTATCAGAACTAGAATAGTTAAATTCAAAAGAGCATCTCTTCGGAGGTGTTCTTTTTTCGTAATCATTCCTATTTACAAAACGTAATGATTCCTGTAAAATATATTTGGACATAAATAAAAGGAGTCTTGTTAATGGCAGTGCCTGTATTTGAAATTAAAGACGTAACATATGAATATAAAGATAAGCTGGAAGCGACACCTGCCCTCCAGAATATTTCCTTTTTAATTAATCAGGGAGAGTTTCTGGCAATCGTCGGACCGAACGGCTCGGGCAAATCAACATTGCTGAAATTAATCCTCGGTGTATATAAACTGCAGCAGGGTAATATACTGATTAACGGCAAGACGCGTAAATCATTTAATGCATGGCAGGAAATTGGCTACGTATCGCAAAAAGCAGCGGCACACGCTAAAGGATTTCCGGCTACCGTAAAAGAAGTTGTCTTAAGCGGACTGACAAAAGAAAAAGGGCTGTTTAAAAGATTCAACAAAAAGGATAATGAACAACTGGATAAAACATTAAAGCTGCTTGATATTGAACACATTAAAAATCAGAACGTATCAAACTTATCCGGAGGGCAGGCCCAACGTGTATTTATTGCGCGGGCATTAATTAATGAACCTTCAATTTTAGTGTTGGATGAGCCGACAGAAGGAATCGACAGCAAGCATGTTAAAGATTTTTATAATGTGCTGTTAAAATTAAAAAAACAAAATGTCACGATTCTGCTTGTAACGCATGATATCGGTGTTGTTGTAGATAATGCAGATAAAGTGGCCTGTTTAAATGAGCACCTTCACTTCCATGGTACGAATACGGAATTCCAAAACCTCGGCGAAGCAGAGTTATCTAAAATTTACGGATTTCCGCTGCAGCTCGTCTCTCATAACCATCAGAGGGAGTGCTGTAAATGATTGAAGCAATATTAAACTATGACTTTATGAGATATTCATTTATCAGCGGGATTATCGTCGGGCTGATTGCACCGCTCCTCGGGACGTTTATCGTCGTGAGAAGGTTGTCCTTAATCGCTGATGCACTCAGCCATGTCGCGCTTGGCGGCATCGCTTTTGGTGTGTACTTAACGTCGATATTTAACATTGTAATTAATCCGGTTATATCGGGTGTTGTCTTTTCTGTTATCGGTGCCCTCGGCATTGAAAAGCTGAGAGGCGTGTATAAACATTACTCTGAAATAGCAATCCCGATAATTATGAGTCTCGGTATTGCCTTAAGTGTATTATTCTTATCACTTGCGAACGGCTTTAACCAGGATTTATTCGGCTACCTCTTCGGCAGTATTAGCGCGGTCAGCTTAAGCGACCTTATACTGATTAGTATTATAGGTGCAATCGTCATCCTGTTCGTATTCTTCCTTTACAAAGAAATGTTCTTCATTTCATTTGACGAAGAATATGCAGGGGTTATGAAATTGAGCAAATATATTCACATCATATTTATTATCCTTGTTGCACTCGTAATCAGTGCATCGATGCGCATTGTCGGCATACTGCTGGTCAGCGCAATGATGACATTACCGGTCGCAAGTGCGATGAGAATTACATCCAGTTTCAAACAGCTTATGATAGTCAGCATAATTTTTGGAGAAATTTCAGTTATAGCGGGACTGTTCCTTGGATTCCATCTGAACATATCACCCGGAGGTACGATCGTACTTGTATCTATCGCTATATTATTATGTACGCTGGTATTAAATCGTGTAGGAGTTGTCAGGAATGCACAAAGAACTAGTTGATTATAAAGAAATGCTGAAAGAAGCAAAATTTAAAGTAACAAAAAAACGCCTTCGCATGATTGAAATATTCATGGAAGACGAGCGTTATTTATCAGCAAAAGAAATTCAGGAAATGATGAATAGGGAATACCCGGGAATCAGTTACGATACGATATACCGGAACCTTCATACACTGAAAGATATTAATGTACTGGAACAGACGACATTCGGCGGGGAAATGCAGTATAAAATCTCCTGTACTGACCATCATCACCACCATTTTATATGCGAACGCTGCGGAGAAACGAAAGTAGTTCAATACTGTCCGGTAGAAACGTGGGAAAAAGAATTGAATGGTGTGAAGATAAACACCCATAAAGTAGAACTGTACGGCTTATGTGAAGCATGCCAATAGAATATATAGAATAAAACAGCCCGTAACTCTTAATTTGGAGTTACGGGCTGTTTTATTGCGTATATAAGAAATACTGTGCGTGCCGGGTATTTGTGCAATCCACAGTGACCCGATAAGGTGTTTGTCGGGTATTTGTGCAATCCACAGTGACCCGATAGAGTGTTTGCCGGGTATTTGTGCAACCCACAATGACCCCGGGCATCACTATTTCCCTTATTCCTCTTTCTCTTCCGATTTCTTCGTCAGTTTGTTTTTAACAATTACAGCGATGCCGAGAATTACTACAAGCAGTACTGCGACTGACGGACGGATAACTGTATCTGTAAACCAGAATACTAATACAGTAAGAAGAATCAGAGCGATGACTGTAAGAAATATTATATTCATTATTTTTTTCATAAATTGCACCTGACTTTTATTCTAATAATTTAAATTCCGTTATTTACTATATATATTTATACGTAAAATAGCAATGAAGGGCATAAAAAAGCCCGCTGCACAAAATACAACGGGCTTAAATATATTATTTAGCTTCAGCTTCTTCTTTTTCGAGACGCTGTTTCTCGTAGTGTGCTTCTGCCATAATGTCGATTTCTTTCTTAAGTTCGTCGACCATTGTTTCTTCCGGTACTTTACGCACTGTTTTACCATGCATGAAGAGTAATCCTTCACCGCGCGCACCTGCAATACCAATATCTGCTTCACGGGCTTCACCCGGGCCGTTTACGGCACAACCGAGTACTGCGACTTTAAGTGGGGCTTTAACATGTGAAATGTATTCTTCCATTTCGTTTGCGATAGCAATCAGATCAATTTCGATACGTCCGCATGTAGGGCAGGCGATAAGCGTCGCTGCATTACTTGCAAGACCGAAAGTTTTCAGAAGTTCTTTACATACTTTAATTTCTTCAACCGGATCTGCTGATAATGAAATACGCATTGTGTTTCCGATACCTTTAGAAATAATCGTACCGAGACCTGCAGCACTCTTAACTGTACCTGCAAACAATGTTCCACTTTCAGTAATACCGATATGCAGCGGGTAGTCAAATGCAGCAGATGCTTTTTCATATGCTTCAATTGCAAGATTAACATCCGATGCTTTCATAGAAACGATAATATCGTGGAAATCCAGGTCTTCTAATATTTTAATATGGTGCAGTGCACTCTCAACCATACCGTCTGCAGTAGGGAAGCCGTATTTTTTAATAATATGACGTTCAAGACTTCCTGCGTTAACACCGATACGAATTGGAATGCCTTTGGCTCTACACGCTTTAACAACTTCTTCCACTTTTTCACGACGTCCGATGTTACCCGGGTTGATACGGATTTTATCCGCGCCGCCTTCAACTGCGATTAATGCGAGCTTATAGTCGAAGTGAATATCGACAACAAGCGGTATATTGATGCGTTTTTTAATCTCTGCGATAGCAAGCGCATCTTCTTCTTTTGGACATGCAACGCGAACAATCTGACATCCTGCTTCTTCAAGCTCATTAATCTGAGCAACAGTCGCTTCAACGTCGTGTGTTTTCGTAGTTGTCATACTTTGAATGATAATTTCATCGGCTCCGCCGATAGTAAAATCGCCAACTTTAACTTTTCTAGTTTGTGTACGATGTGTAATTCCAGACATATACAAGCCCCTAATCTAAAATTCTTTCTAATTTATACTCTCATTATAATAAAAAACTGCGGCAAATGTAACCATCTTGCATTAGGAATGCGTTTTCTTTTGTTTTGGCAGCTTTTTAAAGTAATAAATATACGGTATTAATGCGAATATAAGTATAACCCAGTAAAAGACTTCTGTGTATACTGAAATGATAGCAATCGGCAGGGTTAGCAGCATCATTATATAGGAACCGATTTTAAACCAGTTCATATAATCTGTTTTCTTGCCTGCAAGGTTTGCAATGAAACTTAAGAACAGAGACAGGAACAGCATGAGCGTAAAAATAAAGAAATAAAT
>JBQDHL010000008.1:0-26316 GCA_052093725.1 Jeotgalicoccus sp.
AGACAGCTCCGGCTACATTCTGGGCGGCGAAAACCTGAGTCATGAAGAAGTACTAAAAAGAATTGAACAATCTCCGGCGGAGTTTTCGAATAACGTTGTGACCAGACCGCTGATGCAGGAAATGCTGTTTAACACGGCTGTATTTTTAGGCGGTGGTGCCGAAGTGTCATACTGGGGAGAGCTGCATAAAGTATTCGATGTGATGAACGTCGATATGCCAATCGTCATGAAGCGGATGGAATTTATGCATGTGGATGACAGAATCAATAAGCTGCTTAAAAGATATGAGCTGACACTGGATAACACTATCGCGGTACAGATACAGGAACGTAAAGAGATACTGATTAAAACGCATACGAACGACGATGTGATAAACGAAATTGAACGCGTGAAAGCAACTCTTGAAGATGCCTTCAAACCTTTATATGAACACGCGGACAATTATTTTAAGAGCGGAATAATCGACGGCAATAAAAAACGCCATATGAATGAACTGGATTATTTGAAAAAACGCTACACAGTGGATATTAAGCGAAGTTTAAGACAAGAGCTTAATAATTTGGACGAATTGAGTGAGAAATTGATGCCTAATGGGGCACTGCAGGAAAGACTCTACCACCCGTGGCAATTTACGTTTGGTAATTGGGATTATTCCCCACTCAATTACACAGATAAGCTGACAGTCATAAAAAGTTAATAAATAGCGGATACCGTGCGATTTCTTCATTTGAAGAAATCGCTTTTTTTATTTAACAAAATAATTGGTAATCTTTTTTATAATTTGTGGAGGAAAGTGGGGAGATGTGGTAAATTAATATATATAGCGGGGTGAGAATATGTTCATGGGTGAGTACAAACATAACTTGGATACGAAAGGCCGTATTATTGTGCCGAGTAAATTCAGAGAATTGCTCGATGAACAATTCGTTATTACACGTGGCCTCGACCGCTGTTTATTCGCTTATACACAAGACGAATGGGGTCGGATAGAAGAAAAACTTAAAACACTTCCACTGACGAAGAAAGATGCTCGTAAATTTACGAGATTATTTTTCTCAGGTGCAACGAACGTGGAAATCGATAAACAGGGACGAATTAATATCCCGCAAAATCTGCGTGAATACGCAGGTTTATCAAAAGATTGCACGGTTATCGGTGTTTCCAGCAGAATTGAAATTTGGGATTCAGCAGCATGGGAAGATTTTTATACAGAGTCTGAAGATAACTTTGAAGATATAGCAGAAGATTTAATTGATTTTGACCTTTAGGATGTGACAAATTGTTCAACCATACTTCAGTTTTACTAAAAGAAACAGTCGATGGTTTAAATATTAAACCAGATGGCATATACGTAGATGCAACACTAGGCGGCGGCGGACATACGTCATATTTATTGTCACAGCTTGATACAGGGCATGTCTATGCGTTTGATCAGGACATGACAGCGATAAAAAACGCCCGCGAAAAATTTAAAGACAACAGTAATATTACTTTAATTCATACAAATTTTGAAAATATAACAACAGCACTTAACGACCTTGGTGTGACAAGTGTCGACGGTATACTTTATGACCTCGGCGTCTCAAGTCCGCAGCTCGATGTTACAGAGCGTGGTTTCAGTCACTCAAAAACAGCACGACTCGACATGAGAATGGATCAGACGCAGTCGCTCGATGCTTACGAAATTGTTAATGACTATCCGTACGAAGCGTTAGTCGGCATTTTTTTCAGATACGGTGAAGAGAAATTTTCGAAAAAAATTGCAAGACAAATCGAACGTTTAAGAGAAGTTGAACCAATTGAAACGACGACCGAACTTGCGGAAATTATTAAATCACAAATTCCACAGAAGTTCAGAAGAACAGGCGGACATCCTGCGAAACGTATTTTCCAGGCACTTCGTATTGCAGTTAATGATGAGCTTGGTGTATTCGAGCGCTCATTGGAACAGGCGATTGAACTTTTGAACAAAGACGGCCGTGTATCAGTAATCACATTCCACTCTTTAGAAGACAGAATTTGCAAGCAGATGTTCGTTGAGTATGAAAAAGGGCCGGAGCTGCCAAGAAATATGCCGATTATCCCAGAAGGGTATGAACCGGTATTGAAAAGGGTAAACCGAAAACCGATTATCGCTGAAGGTGATAATCTTGAGGCGAACCCGCGTGCGCGCAGTGCGAAGCTTCGAATTGCCGAGAAACAAGTATAGGAAGTGTTGACATGGTAGTAGAGAGATATACTGAAGTAAATCCTGCAAAAAAAGTATACAGAGAAACTGACAGTCAGCCGAAAACACTGAAAAAGGCAAAACTTGTCGGGATTAAGCGTATGGAAATGGCTATTTACATAACGCTTGCAGTTCTTATTGCCGCGGTTTCCATATATGTACTATCTTTAAAAATGGAAGCATACAACTATCAAAATGAAAAGTCATCAATAGAACAGACAATCGCAGTTAAAAATGGTGAAATCAGTGAGTTGAATACTGAAGTCACATACCTTGCTTCCTACGATCGCATATATGAAAAAGCTCAGGAACTGGGCTTGGATTTGAATAATAGCAATGTAAAGGTTGTAGAAAAGTATGGGGAAGATTAGACGGAAATTCAGTCTGAAAAATAGCAAGATAACAATTGGCGCACTCCTGATATATTTCGGTATAGGAGTGCTTTTTCTATTGATTATCGGACAATTCACTAAATTGATGATTTTTCAGACGATAGATAATGAGGATTTAATCGCGAGAGGCGAGGATAAGTATGCCGTCAGCGCGATAAACGAGCCGGAACGCGGAGAAATAGTCGACCGTGAAGGTAACATACTGGCAGCAGACATGGAAGCGTACCGTATTGCGATAATTACAGATGAAAACTATCCAAATCATGTGAACAACCCGAAAGAAACGGCAGCGCTGCTCGCTGAAGTAGTAGACATGAGTAAAGAAGAAATACAAAAGAAAATTGAAGAGAATATTAAAAAAGGTCAATTTCAAATGGAACTTGGGCAGGCAGGACGTAATATCTCATATAATGATAAGAAATTTCTGGAAGAATCTGAAGCTACTGGTATAGCTTTTGAACCGGAAACGAGACGTTTTTATCCGAACGGGAAATTTGCTTCTCATTTAATCGGTTTTGCAGAATTGAATGATGAACTTGGCGTACTTGATGGTCAGCTTGGATTCGAGCGTATATACAACGACCTGCTTAAAGGTGAACCGGGCAGTGTAGATTATTCTCAGGATGTCTGGGGATATATTGTGCCGGATTCCGACAACGTTAAGCCACCGGTAAACGGGCACGACGTTAAACTGACTATCGATCCAAATATTCAGCTGTATCTGGAAGACACATTAACTGATATGGAAGAACATTTTGAGCCTGAAGAATTAATTGCGGTTGTGGCTGATGCAGACACAGGTGAGATTCTTGCGAGCGGACAACGTCCATCGTTTAACCCTGAAACACGCGAAGGTTTCGGGAACAGCTGGCTGAACATGCTTTATGAATATTCATTTGAACCGGGTTCAACGTTTAAATTATTCGGACTGGCAGCAGCTATCGAAGAGGGTGTCTACGACCCTGACACTGTTTATACGTCAGGTTCAATGGACGTTATGGATGCAACGATTTACGACTGGGAAACTTCAGGCTGGGGCGACATTACGTATAATGAAGGTATGCAGTATTCTTCAAACGTGCTGATGATGATTCTGCAGGACAAAGTCGGAGCGGATAAAATGCTTCAGTATTATAAAGACTTCGGTTTCGGTGAGACGACAGGTTCTGAATTCCCGACAGAAGTTACAGGGCAGCTGGCCTGGGATAATGAGCTGCAGCAAAAAACAACTTCCTTCGGTCAGACATCGACAGTGACACCGATTCAATTGATTCAGGGGATGACTGCGCTGCTGAATGAAGGAGAAATGAAGAAACCTTACGTCGTTGACGAAATTACAGATGATTCAGGTGACGTCGTATACGATGGCAAAGAAGAAACGGTCAGACAGGTTATTTCTCCGGAAGCAGCAGAGAAAACTGTGACGGAAATGAATACGCTGATTGACGGTTCACTGGACCATAACCCTCAGTATAAATCTGACGAATATGAAGTTACCGGGAAGTCCGGCACCGCTCAAATTTATGATCCGGATACAGGCGGATACATGGAAGGTGATTACCAGTTCTTCACTTCATTTTTAGGCTATGCACCGAAAGACGATCCTGAAGTGATTGTCTACTACGGTATTAAGCTTGCCAGTGAAAACAAAAGTGAAACATGGGATAACGGTGTCGCACGCGGCTTTAATCCTCTGATGGAACGGACGCTGAAATATTTAGAAGTATCTGAGGCGGACGTATCAGGTGAACATAACGTCGTGGAAATTGGAGACTACAGGGGTCAGGAAATAGATGCCTTAACTGACGAATTAAATGATACAATTGATGTAAAAATAGTCGGGAACGGTACAGAGATTACCGAGCATTTTCCGCAGGATGACACGCTGCTGCCTTACGATTCGCTATTTGTGAAAACAGATGGTGAACTGACACTGCCTGATTTCAAAGGGCTTTCGAAACGGGAAGCACTGATGCTGGCTGACTTTATAGGTATAAATATAACAGTCGAAGGTGAAGGGTATGTCAACAGCCAGTCACAAAATGCGGGCACAGCAATAACAGAAGAAACTGCTGTGGAAATCAAATTATCGTCTAATGACCCGAACGATTAGGAGGAACTATGAATTATATATTTTTCGCAGCCGCACTTGTGCTGACTGCAGTATTGATACCGATTTTAATCCCTTTATTAAAACGCATGAAATTTGGTCAGACTATCCGGGAAGAAGGTCCAAAAAGTCATCTGATTAAAACCGGTACTCCGACAATGGGCGGACTGTCATTTATTTCAGTGACAATCGTTCTATCTGTAATCGGCTTATTCTTTGCCGATGATATTTATAAACTGCTCGTGTTAATTATCGTTACGATCGGTTTTGGATTAATCGGATTTATCGATGATTATATTATCGTCGTCAAAAAAGATAATGCAGGATTGTCATCAAAACAAAAGTTTCTTGCGCAAATAGCAGTTGCAGTCATTATTTTTATTATAATGTCTAACTGGATTCCGGACATCGAAGCCGGCATTCAAATTCCAGGATCAGAATTATTTATTCCGCTCGGCATATTCTTTGTCGTCTGGATTGTATTCTGGCTCGTTGGATTTTCTAACGCTGTGAATTTAACGGACGGTCTTGACGGGCTGTCAACAGGAACATCGATTATTGCATTCGGTTCATTTCTTGTTATCAGTCTTATGACTGGTGAAATGGAAATTGCACTGTTTCTATTTATTTTAATCGGTTCACTGATTGGATTTTTAGTATTTAATAAATATCCGGCAAAACTATTCATGGGTGACACAGGCTCGCTCGCACTTGGGGGTATTATTGCAACGGTATCGATTCTTTTGAACAGCAGTCTGCTGCTTTTACTTATCGGTATTGTGTTCGTTATTGAAACAGCAAGTGTAATGATGCAGGTGGTATCGTATAAAACGACGGGCAAAAGAATATTTAAAATGACACCGATTCATCACCATTTTGAACTGTCGGGATGGAATGAATGGAAAATTGTCATTGTCTTCTGGTCAGTCGGACTGCTGGCGGGTATGCTCGGTGTAATATTAGGAGTGATGTGAGATGAAACCATTTAACGGATACGAGAATAAAAATGTCATCGTACTCGGTTATGGCAGAAGCGGAAAGAGTGCTGTAAATGCACTTGTCAGTTTAGGAGCAAACGTTACACTGACAACGAATGAAGTATTCTCTGATGAAGAAGCAGAACAGAAATATAATGCATGGGGCGTCGAAATAGTAGACGGACATCATCCGGCTAATCTTTTAAATCGAGCAGATTTAATCGTTAAAAATCCGGGTATCCCGTATAGTATTCCATTTTTAAAAGAAGCAGTTGAACGAGCAATTCCAATTATTACAGAAGTTGAGATTGCACATCATCTGAGTGAAGCGCCGATATATGCGCTGACCGGTACAAACGGTAAAACAACGTGTACGCATCTGTTGGGAGAAATGCTTGAACACAACGGCAGCAGTCCTATTTTATGCGGTAATATCGGCTATCCGGCAACAGACGCTGCAATGGAAGCAAAAGAGGACGATGCATTGCTGATGGAACTGTCATCATTTCAGCTGATGGGTATTAAAGAGTTCAGACCGAATATCGCAGTTATTACGAATATCTATGAAGCGCATTTGGATTATCACGGCTCAGTTGAAGAATACCGTCATGCGAAATTGGAAATATTTAAAAATATGACTGCAGATGATCTGCTGATTTTCAATAAAAAACAGGCATCTATGCTGGAAGGTCTGGACATTAATTGCCGCATCCAGTATTTTGATGCTGACAGCGAAGCTGATGCATTTGCAGCAGACGGTAATTTAATCGTGCACGGTGAAGTCATCATGCCTGTTAAAGATGTCGTGTTAAAAGGAGAGCATAACATTGAGAATATTCTCGCGACACTGCTCGTTGCATCGGCACACGGTGTGAGTCAAAGTGCAATGCAGCAGACGCTCACTACATTCAGCGGTATCTCACACAGGCTTGAACGCCTCGGTGCAATCGATGAAGTAATATATTACAACGATTCAAAAGCGACAAACAATCTGGCAACATCATTTGCACTGAAGAGTTTTGATACACCGGTCATCTGGCTTGCAGGCGGACTTGACCGCGGACAGTCGCTCGACGAGTTAATGCAGTACGCGGGGCACGTGAAGCGGATTGTATCATTCGGGGAAACAGCGCCAAAATTTAAAGCAGTTGCAGAGAGATTGAATATCCCTTTTGAATTAACCGACAACCCGTATACAGGAATAGAACTGACGCACCGCTACGCAGTGCCCGGAGATACAGTATTATTTTCCCCGGCATGTGCAAGCTGGGACCAGTATAAAGATTATGAGCGACGCGGGGATCACTTCAAGGAAGGGTTCGCAAAGCTCAGCTATAGATAAGGAGGTGTAGCCGGTGAGTAACGATGATAATAATATCAACGACATAAAAGATAAGTTGAAAAAGAAACGTCAGGATACTGAGTATACCGGCTATACTGCTAAAACATCAGATAAAAAAGATGGAGCTGAAACAGAGCCGGAAAACAAAGATACGCCTAAAAAAGTAACACCGAAAGACGAAGAATTATCATTAACAATTGAACACTATAAAGATTTTGAAGATAAAAAGCCTGCTGCTGAAAATACCAAAGAGAAAAAGAAAAAAGATAAAAAGTCGGCAGCGGCAGGAAAAAGGAAAGATAAGCAGAAGAAACCGGCAAAACCGAAAAAAGAGTTTGAGTTTAAACGAGTACATATGTATATCGGAATTATAATCTTTTTAGTGCTGCTGCTCGGTGTACTGCTCTGGTATGTATTTTCAAGTGCCAGTGATGTTAAGGAAATTAATTACGAAGGCAACAGCCTGGTTACAGAAACAGAGCTTGAAGAGCGGATTGGATTTAGTACCGGTGATAAGATGTTCAGTATTTCTGCAGGCAAAGCTGAAGAGAACGTTGAACTGCTGCCTGTTATTGAGGAAGTCTCTGTAGAGCGTGACTGGCCGAATAATGTTACAGTTAATGTTAAAGAATATAAAGCCATTGCTTACATTAATAGTGAAGATCTTTATTTTCCGGTGTTAGAAAACAGCAGAATACAGCGGGGTTATCCAAGTGCCCCAAGAAATGCACCGATTATTTATAATTTCGAAGGTGAAGAATTTGATGCACTGGTTGCAGCTCTGAACGAAATTGAAGTCGATATTCTGGAAAGTATTTCGGAAATATATTTCCGTCCGATAGATAATTCGATGCGCCGTATTCACATGTTCATGAATGACGGCCAGGAAATAGTTGCAGATTATGAAACGATTAGTGATAAAATGAATTATTATATCGGTATCCGTCAGGAAATTGGTGATGAGACCGGGGGTATAATAGATATGGAAGTCGGTACGAGCTATCTGCCGTACGATAGCGCAGATGCACGTGAAATTAAAGACAATATTTATAATGAACCATCCCAGGTCGGATATATCGAAGATATAAATGAAGCACTCGACGGTGTAAGGTCAGCACTTGGTGAAATAGACAGTGCTGCTGAGGAATAAAAACGTATAAAGTAAAACAAATCTTTTGAAATAGTTCACATTAATCAGAGTATAATGTAAACTAGAAATAGTATTATGAAAATGGCTGTGTAGGAGGCAATAAGGTGAAGGAACATTATTATGTTGCCCTTGATATCGGCTCGTCTAGTGTCAAAGTAGTGGTCGGGGAAAAATTTCACAACGGTGTGAATGTTATTGGTACCGGCCAAACCTTCACTGATGGGGTTTCTAAAGGGATGATCAACGATTTTGATCAGGCTAAAAATGCAATTACAGATACAATTAAAAAAGCGAAAATCGCTTCAGGTGTAGATATTGAAGAAGTGTTTGTGAAAATTCCAATCGCGGATACTCACATTCAGTTCACAGAAGATGCAATACGTTTCGGCGGAGAAGCAACAGAGATTAACGGTGAGCATATCGAAGAACTGCTCGAAAATGTACGTATGCAGGATATGGCGGGCCAGAACGAAGTGGTCAGTGTTTACCCTGTATCTTTCATAGTCGACAGTCTGCACGAAGTGAATGATCCGAAAGAGATGATCGCCGAAGAAAGTCTGGCAGTTAAAGCAGGGGTAGTCTCTGCAAACCGCACTCTTCTTATAAATATCGTTAAATGTGTTGAAGCAGCAGGATTAACTATTCTGGATGTATATTCAGATGCGGTAAACTATCAGCACGTGCTGACAGATGCTGAAATTGAACTTGGCGCTGTCGTTATTGATATGGGTCTCGATTTAACTCAGTTTGCTTACTATGAACGCGGTTCTTTAAAATATGCTAACAGCATAGGTCTTGCCGGCCGTGATATTACGCTGGATTTAGTCGATGAGTTTAATACTACATACGATGAAGCGGATCAGGCAAAAGAACAGTACGGACATGCATTTTTTGATCTTGCAAGTGACGATGAAAAAATGATGCTTCAGTCAAATGGCTCGGGCGAACCTGTAGAAGTGACTTCAAAAGACTTAGCGGATGTAATCGAGCTAGTTGTTGAGGATACATTCATGAGTGTATTTGAGGATCTGGCTAAAAACGGTATAAATAATGTACAGGGCGGTTTTGTTCTGACAGGAGGCACTGCAAATATACGCGGCGTCAAAGAATTGATGCAGGATTTGGTTGCTGAAAAAGTAAGAGTTCATATACCAAATCAGATGGGTGCAAGAAAACCTGAATTCACTAGTGCAATCTCTGTTTTATCAAGCGGAATAATGTTTGATGAGTTACTGGAATATGTTACAATTGATAATTATGATGACTATCCAGAAACAGATTCACAAAATGCAGTGAATAATGAACAGGAAGCACAGCCTGCAAACTTCTTTACAGGACTGTTTGCAAAACGTAAAGAAGAGAATGAGCTTCAGGTCAATCGGGATGAAGATCATGATGAAGGTTCATACGAAGCTGATTATAATTATCCTGATGAAGACAGTATTGAAGAATCACAGGCTGACAATGAAGCTGCCGATGATGAATACGAGGATTACACTTATGATAACGCCGGGAGTCACTCTGAACGGATAGATAAAGAACCGAAAGAGCAAGGCGATTTTGGCAGTAAAGTTAAAAAAATATTTAAAAATCTATTTGAGTAGAAGTACATTTGGGAGGAAAGATTAATGTTAGAATTTGAACAAGGTTTCAATCACATGGCGACGTTAAAAGTTATCGGTGTTGGCGGCGGCGGTAATAATGCCGTTAACCGCATGATCGAAGATGGAATGTCTAATGTTGAATTTATCGCAATCAACACAGACGGGCAGGCTTTAAACTTATCTAAGGCCGAGTCAAGAATCCAAATCGGTGAAAAGTTAA
Organism: Jeotgalicoccus sp.; assembly: GCA_052093725.1. Taxonomy (GTDB): domain Bacteria; phylum Bacillota; class Bacilli; order Staphylococcales; family Salinicoccaceae; genus Jeotgalicoccus. The sequence goes on from JBQDHL010000008.1 coordinate 10,023, forward strand.
CACGTGGCTTAGGTGCCGGAGCTAATCCGGACATCGGTAAAAAAGCTGCAGAAGAATCACGAGAACAAATCGAAGATGCAATCCAGGGAGCGGACATGGTATTCGTTACAGCTGGTATGGGTGGCGGTACAGGTACTGGTGCAGCACCTGTCGTTGCTAAAATTGCTAAAGAAATGGGTGCACTTACTGTAGGTGTTGTAACACGCCCATTCAGTTTCGAAGGAAGAAAGAGACAAACGCAAGCTGCTGCAGGTGTTGAGCAGATGAAAGCAGCAGTTGATACTCTGATTATTATCCCAAATGATCGCTTATTAGATATCGTAGATAAATCTACACCGATGATGGAAGCATTCAAAGAAGCTGACAACGTATTACGTCAAGGTGTTCAAGGTATTTCTGACCTTATCGCTGTAAGCGGTGAAGTTAACCTTGACTTCGCAGACGTTAAAACTATTATGCAAAACCAAGGTTCTGCATTAATGGGTATCGGTATTTCAGCTGGCGAAAACCGCGCAGTTGAAGCAGCTAAGAAAGCAATTTCAAGTCCACTCTTAGAGACGTCAATCGTTGGAGCACAAGGTGTTCTTATGAACATTACTGGTGGAGAGTCACTGTCACTGTTCGAAGCACAGGAAGCAGCCGATATCGTACAGGATGCAGCAGATGAAGATGTAAATATGATTTTCGGTACTGTAATTAACCCTGAACTTGAAGATGAAATTGTGATTACTGTAATCGCTACAGGATTTAATGAAAAAACGCTTCAGCGTTCTTCAGACAGACCTGCCGAGCAGCCTGAACAAAACCAGTCACGCGGTGGAGGCAGCAACTTTAACCAGCCACCTGCATACAACTCAAAAGACATTGCTGAAGATGACGGATTCACACGTGAACCGGACAGATTCGACAGCAGAACTCAGGACGAGCCCGATGTTCCAACTTTCCTTAAAGGTAACAGCTCTAGAAGAGAAAGACGCAGAAGATAAACTTTGTGTCTTGTATATATAAAGGAGATATTGGCGACCCAATATCTCCTTTATTTTATAGGTGGGAGATAATTTGAATAATAATAGTTCATTTAAATTACATAAACATTACGCGGGCAGTAATATAGACTCGCTGACGTTCGGCTACACAGTAAAGCAAGGCGGACAAAGTTCTTATCCCAATCAGAGTTTTAATATGGCACTTTATATCGGTGACGACGATAAAAATGTTCATGCACATCAGGAATTACTTGCAGAGGAAATAAATTTCCCTTCGAACTCATGGATATTGCCGATACAAAAACATGGCGGGAATATTAAAGAAGTGACGGCAGCCGATGGCGGCACAAATATTAAATCGCTCAGTGATAAACTTTATAATATAGATGGCTTGTACACGTATGATACCGATGTACTCTTAACAATGAATTATGCTGACTGCATTCCTGTATACGTTTACAGTGTGGTCGATAATTTTACCGGTCTTGCACATGCTGGCTGGAGAGGCACAGCTGAACAAATTACCAAAAATCTGATTAACTGTTACAAAGGCAGTAAAGATGACTTGCGAGTAATTATAGGTGTCGGTATTAATAAAGATTATTATGAAGTGGATAATACTGTCATCGATGCGCTTATGCCGCTACTTGAAAGTTCATATGAAAAAACAGACACAGGTTGGCAGCTTGATTTAAAAGATGTAAATAAACAACAGGCAATCAGGATGGGTATAAAAGAAGAACATATCAGTGTAACCGAACTCGGTACAGAAGCAGATGAGTTTTTCTCATTCCGGCTGGAACAAGGAAATACCGGACGTGCATTGGCTTTTATAGGGAGGCATAGTAATGATTAAAGAAAACTACGAACAGATAAGAAACGAAGTCGGCGATGATGTTAACATTATTGCCGTAACTAAGTATCATACAGTCGAAGAAACACTTAAGGCGTATGAAGCAGGCGTCAGACATTTCGGTGAAAACCGCATTGAAGGCTTTATCGAAAAGCGTAAAGCACTGCCTGAAGATGCAGAAGTACACTTTATAGGTACAATGCAGTCGAGGAAAGTTAAAGAAGTCATTGAAGATCTCAATTATCTGCATTCGCTTGAGCGTGAAAGCGTAGCGAAAAAAATTGAACAGGCAGGGCAACATGTTGTAAACTGTTTTATACAGGTAAATATTTCCGATGAAGATTCTAAACATGGTCTTCAGCCGGAAGAAGTAGAAGATTTCCTTTTGAAACTAAAAGACTACAAATATGTTAAAGTCATCGGTCTAATGACTATGGCACCTCACACAGAAGACAGTTCAGTTATTGAAGAAACGTTTAGCGGACTGAAAACTCTGCAGGAAAAAGTAGCTGAAAACTATCCTGAAGTAACAGAACTCAGTATGGGTATGAGTAACGATTACAAGGTTGCCGTGAAAAACGGAGCAACATACATACGTATTGGCAGTAAAATTATGGGGAGCTAGGTGAAGAATATGGCTATTACTAAGTTTATAAAAAATTTATTTGTCGTCGAAGAAGAAGTTCCGGTTAACAATGTAAAAAGAGAACACACTGGAACTCCGGCGAAAGTGACAAATCTGAATACGAGTAAACAACCGAATAGCCGTCAAAAAGAGGCGGTACCTAAAAAAGCAGCACAGAATCAAAAAAATGTAATCGGTTCAAAACAAGGGGTTTCGAAACCGGCAGCACCAAAAGTTAAAGAACCAAAAGTACAGCAGGAACAAAAAAGAACTAATCAATCCAACAGGGAGAATCGGACAATGCCTGTAAATGATCAGAACACAAAAGTATGTTTATTTGAACCAAGAGTATTTGCAGAAACGCAGGATATTGCCGATGAGCTGAAAAGCAACCGTGCGGCACTAGTTAACTTGACGAAAATTGATTCGGTTCCTAAAAAGCGTATTGTGGACTTTTTAAGCGGAACAGTTTATGCTTTAGAAGGCGATATTCAAAAAGTAGGCGCGGACATTTTTCTTTGTACACCAAACAGCTTTGGTGTCGAAGGTGAAATATCCGACAAAGAAGAGTTTTTCGATGAAATGTAAGGAGCGTTATTTTGGATAATTCATTAATAGTAAATATTTTAATATACATCTATCAGTTTTTTAACTTCGTCTGGCCGATATTCACATGGGGCTTAATTATTTATATTCTGTCTTCATGGTTTCCCGCACTGCGTGAATCAGCATTCGGTGAATTTTTAGGCAAGGTTTATGAACCGCTCTTAGAACCATTCAGACGTATGATTCCGCCTCTAGGCGGAGTGTTGGATTTATCACCGATAATTTTAATTATAGTCTTTAGACTGTTTGAATTCGGTTTGAAAGAAATATTCAGAGTCCTAATTACATGGGTTGCATAAACGGAGATATTGGTTCAGCCAATATCTCCATTATTTATTAAGGTGTGATTTTTATGAAAGGTATTTACCAGCATTTCAGACCCGAGGAACGGGAGATGCTGACCTTATTGAATAGTAAATTTGAGCAGGCATCAAATAATTTTTATGCGGTGCTGACTGATTTTTTAAATCCGCGAGAGCAGAAGATGATTGAAAGTTTAAGCGGTAATTATCCCGATATTACGGTGCATTATTATGGCGGAGGCGAGAACAAAGAACGCGAGCGTCTCCGGGCAATACTGCTGCCGGAATACTTCGAGTATTCACAGGATGACTTTATGATTACTGTTTTTGAAGTGTCTTATCCCGATAAATTTGTTACACTGTCACATCGTAATCTACTCGGTGCAATTATGAGTATCGGTGTTGATCGGTCGATTATCGGTGATATAGTGAACGGTGATAAAATACAGTTTGCTGTAACTGAACCTTTTAAAGATCTGTTTAAAACGGAACTGACAAAAATTAAAAATGCACCGTTGAAATTAACAGAAATACCTCATCAGGAATTTATCGACGCGGACGTGAATATGAAGCCTGTTGCTATACTCAGTTCATCATATCGCCTTGACTCAATCGTTTCACTCGTCTTAAAAGAGGGAAGAACAAAGTCGAAGGAACGCGTTGAAAAGGAAAAAGTTAAAGTGAATCATTCGATAGTCGATGAGCCTTCGTTTATAATAGAAACTGGAGATATTATCTCGGTGCGCGGATTTGGCCGTTTTATCGTAACGGAACAAATTGCAGAAACGAAAAAAGGGAAATACAGACTGGAAGTAATGATAGTAACTGATAATTGAGGTGAACGGATTGAAAAAAGAAGAAATTAAAAATAAAAAGTTTTCAACAGTCTACCGCGGGTTAGATGAACAGGCGGTAAGACAGCATTTAGCAGAAATTGCAGACGTACTTGATAAGAAAGACGCACGAATTTTACAGCTGGAAGAAATGCTGAACGAACGTGAGGAAAACCTGAACAGCTTCAAGAGTGTAGAATCATCCATCCAGGAAGCTATTTTAAGTGCGGCAAAAGCAGGCGACGATATTAAACAGCGCGCACAGAATTACGGCGACAGTATTATTCAAAAAGCTGAAACAGAAGGCGAACAGATTATTAGCCGTGCAACGGAACGGGAAAACCATATGATGCAGCATAACGAGGATTTAAAACGCCAGGCAAAAATCTTCAGAGCGCGTTATAAAATGCTGGTTCAGGCACAACTTGACCTGCTGGAAACAGAAGACTGGGAAAGATTACTTGAATTTGATAAGACTGAATCCGAAAAATAGCAAATTTACATTGACGGATTGTAAGATATTTAGCATAATTAATATGTATTATTAGACACGCAAACTTTCATTGGAATGCAGCGATCGGAGGATGGTGAGAGCTCCGGCAAAGATGAATGCTTTGAAATCACTAATGATTTATAAAAATATAAGTAAACAAAGTGGACTCTAAGCAGTCAAGAAGGGTGGTACCGCGGTCATTCGCCCCTTAACATGCTTAGAGTCTTTTTATTAAAAAAAGGAGAATCATTATGGACTATAAAGACACTCTATTAATGCCGAAAACAGCATTTAAAATGCGCGGCGGATTAGTTAACAAAGAACCGAAAATGCAGCAGCACTGGGAAGACATCGATCTTTACAATAAAAAATTAAAATTAAACGAAGGTAATACACCGTTCGTTCTGCATGACGGTCCTCCATATGCCAACGGTAACCTGCACATGGGTCACGCTCTGAATAAAATCATTAAAGACATGATTAACCGCAACAAGCAGATGCAGGGCTTCTACACCCCCTATGTACCCGGCTGGGATACACATGGTCTGCCGATTGAACAGGCACTGACAAACAAAGGTGTCGATCGTAAATCGATGTCTATTGAAGAGTTCAGAAACAAATGTATTGAATTTGCGAACTCGCAAATCGACATCCAGCGCGACGGATTTAAACGTATGGGTATCGACGGGGAATGGGATAACCCGTACCTGACTTACAAACCTGAATTTGAAGCATCGCAAATACGCGTACTTAAAGATATGGTATCAAAAGATTTAATTTACAAAGGTAAAAAACCAATTTACTGGTCACCGACAAGTGAATCTTCACTTGCTGAAGCTGAACTTGAGTATCAGGATAAAGTGTCGCCATCAATTTACGTGGCTTTTAAAGTTAAAGACGGTAAAGACGTTGTTGATTCAGGCGTTAAATTTGTCATCTGGACAACAACTCCGTGGACAATTCCATCTAACCTTGCACTTGCAGTGCACAAAAACTTAAACTACGTTCAGTTTAACTATGAAGGTGAAGAGTTTATCGTAGCAGAGGATCTGCTTGATCAGTTTGCTGACGAAGTTGAGTTCGACAAAGAAAAACTTACACGCACGAAAGAATTTAAAGGATCAGAACTTGAATATATTACAGCAGAGCATCCGTTATTCGACCGCGAAAGCTTAGTAATCTTAGGCGATCACGTAACGATTGAAGCAGGTACCGGCGTTGTTCATACTGCACCTGGACACGGGGACGATGACTTTAAAGTTGGTCAGCAGTATGGTTTAGAAGTATTAAGCCCTGTTGATGACAAAGGTGTCTTTACTGAAGAAGCAGGAAAATATCAAGGGCTGTTTTACGATGATGCAAACAAGGTTATTTCAGATGATCTGAAAGAAGCCGGCGCATTATTAAAACTATCATTCTATACTCATTCGTATCCGCATGACTGGCGTACGAAGAAACCTGTAATCTTCCGTGCAACACCGCAGTGGTTTGCATCGATTGAGGCGTACGCGAAGATATCCTTAATGCATTAATGGATACAAAGTTCCAGGTTGAATGGAACCGTAAACGCATGTACAACATGATTAAAAACCGCGGAGACTGGGTTATTTCACGTCAGCGTGTATGGGGTGTGCCATTACCATTCTTCTACGGAGAAAACGGTGAGGAAATTATCGACGCTGATGTACTTGAACACGTAGCGACACTGTTTGAAGAACATGGTTCAAATATTTGGTTCGAGTGGGATGCGAAGGACTTATTACCGGAAGGCTTCACGCATGAAAGTGCACCTAACGGAGAGTTTACGAAAGAAACGGACATTATGGACGTATGGTTCGATTCAGGTTCAACACACCGCGGTGTGCTGGATTACAGAGAAAACTTAACGTACCCGGCTGACCTTTACTTTGAAGGTTCGGACCAGTACCGTGGATGGTTTAACTCATCACTGATTACAAGTGTTGCAACAAGAGGCCACTCTCCGTATAAAGAACTGTTATCACACGGTTTTGTAATGGACGGTAAGGGTAAAAAAATGTCCAAATCACTCGGTAACGTTATTCTGCCTACTAAAGTAATGCAGCAGATGGGTGCTGATATTATTCGTCTGTGGGTAATGTCATCAGACTTCCAAGAAGACGTTCGTGTATCTGACGATATTTTAAAACAGGTGTCGGAAGTGTACCGCAAAATTCGTAACACATTCAGATTCCTGCTTGGTAACGTCAACGACTTTAACCCTGAAGAGAACAATGTAGCTTACGAAGACTTATTTGAAGTAGATAAATATATGTACAACCGTTTTAACGAGTTGAAAACATTCATGCTTGATTCATATGAACGTTACGATTATGTAACGATGTACCAGACTGTACAAAACTTTATCAACGTTGATCTGTCGAACTTCTACCTTGATTACGGTAAGGATATTCTTTATATCGAAAATGAAGATGCACCGATCAGACGCAGTCTGCAAACAGTACTTTATAAAATTCTTAAAGAATTAAATCTGATTCTTGCTCCGGTACTTGTTCACACTGCTGAAGAAATTTACGAGCATACTCCTTACACTGACAAGGAAAGTGTTCACCTTGAACATTATCCAGAACGTGAAGAATCGGATGCTGAATTAGTAGAGAAATGGCAGAAATTCATGACGGTCCGCGACGATGTATACAAAGCACTCGAAGTTGCACGTAATGAAAAAGTTATCGGTAAATCACTTGATGCAAAAGTTACACTGACACAGCCGGCGGACTTTAATCTGGATGATATCCGTGGTAATCTTGAGCAGTTCTTTATCGTGTCGCAGGTTGAAGTGGCTGAGACAGTTACTGACGGTACGGTGTATGACGTTGTAACTGTTAAAGTGGAGCATGCGGACGGCGAACGTTGCAACCGCTGCTGGAATTACTCAACTGCTGAATCATTAGTTAACGGTGAAGATGACATTTGTCCGCGCTGCCGCGAAGTTGTGGATGCAGAGTAAGTGATGAAACAATACAGAATATATTCGATGGCAATCATCGGAATAATAGTACTGACAATAGATCAGCTGACAAAATATTTAGTGGCGACAAGGATGGAACTCGGAGAATCGATTCCTGTCCTCGGGGAGTTTTTTAAAATTACTTCCCACCGCAACAGCGGTGCGGCATGGGGAATGTTTGAAGGACGAATGACATTTTTCTACATCATCACAGTCGCTGTTATTATATTTTTAATATATTTCTATAAGACCGAAGCAAAAAATAATCTATTAATGCAGGTCGGAATTACACTCTTGATGGCAGGTGCAATAGGTAACTTTATCGACCGCCTGTTATTCCAGGAAGTTGTGGATTTTGCCGATGTGCTGATTATTACGTATGATTTCCCTATTTTTAATGTGGCAGATAGTGCACTAACAATCGGCGTGATTATATTGTTAATCGAAGTATTTATAACGGGAAGAGGTAAAGAAGAAAAATGAATTTAATTATAACTGAAGAAAATGCAGGCGAAAGACTGGATACAGTACTGGCCAGCATCGTTCCCGATACATCCCGTACAGACATACAAAATCGCGTAAAGTCGGGTCACATTACAGTGAACGGCAACACAGTAAAACCGAATTACAAAGTAAAAGAGGACGACAATATCGAGCTGCTGGAACGTGAAAATGTTGTAGCGGATATTGTACCTGAAAACCTGGAGCTCGATATCGTATATGAAGACGATGATGTTGCCGTAGTTAATAAAGACCGAGGCATGGTTGTTCACCCTGCGGCAGGACATGCATCAGGCACGCTCGTCAACGGCTTGATGGAACAGCTGGATAATCTATCGGGTATTAACGGCGAACTGCGACCTGGTATCGTCCACCGTATTGATAAAGACACAACAGGCCTTCTGATGGTCGCAAAACACGACGTGGCTCACCGTCATTTAGTTGATCAGCTTGTTGAAAAATCAGTAACGAGAAAATATACTGCACTTGTTCACGGTGTAATTCCGCATAATCTCGGAACGATAGAAGCGCCAATCGGCCGTAATCCAAAAGAACGTCAGGATATGGCTGTTGTCGATGATGGTAAAGATGCGGTAACTCACTTTAACGTCATTGAACGCTTCGAAAACTTTACACTTGTCGAATGTATTCTTGAGACGGGGCGTACGCACCAGATTAGAGTGCATATGAAGTATATCGGTTATCCGCTTGCCGGAGATCCGAAATACGGCCCGAGAAAAACACTTGAAGTCGGCGGACAGCTGCTTCATGCAGGTGTCTTAGGATTTATCCATCCGAAAACTGGTGAATATATGGAGTTTAAGAAAGAGCTTCCTGAATATTTCACCGATGTACTGGATGAAATGCGGAAGACAGAAAAATAAATAACAGCTTGACTTAAATTAATCCTATTGGTATGATAATTTCAATCAATTGAATACGAAGTCTTTAAATTTTAGTCCTGTGAGACTAAGAAGACGTGAATTGCATAATGATAAGTGGTCTGGGCCGAAATGGGCAGATTATGTAAAAAATCATTGTGCGATAATATAGGATAACTATATACTCATGTCTTCTGACATGAGTATTTTTTTATGCAAAATTTCTGGAGGAATTAACAATGACAGCAAAAATAATTATGGACAGTGTACAAATTAAACGGGCAATAACCCGAATGTCACACGAAATACTGGAGAAACATAAAGGCAGCGACAACATCGTACTGCTGGGCATTAAAACACGCGGCGAGCATCTGGCACTGAGAATACAGGAACGCATCGAAGAAATAGAAGGTGTCAAACTGCCAACGGGTACGATTGATATCAGCGGTTTCAGAGATGATCGTCCGGAAGATGTTCAGGCGGACAACGCAGTCGTCGTTGATACGGACTTTACGAATAAGAGTGTAGTCATCGTCGACGATGTACTGCAAACAGGACGGACGATAAGAGCAGCGATTGATGCAATACTCAATACAGCAAGACCGACAATCATCTCACTCGCAATACTCGTTGACAGAGGTCACAGAGAACTGCCAATCAGACCGGATTATGTCGGTAAAAACATTCCGACATCGAAAACGGAAAAAGTATCGGTAAAAGTAGAAGAAGTCGATCAAGAAACAAGCGTTACTATACTTTAAATAAAAGGGGATTGGAAGATGGCGAAGTTTGAAGATGAGATTTACGAACGCACTGTAGAACCTGAACTAGATGTACATGACAGACCTAAATTTTTTCAAGGACTTCTACTGAGCTCACAGCATTTATTTGCGATGTTCGGAGCGACTGTGCTGGTGCCGTTTCTAACAGGCCTGCCGGTTAGTGCAGCACTGATTGCAAGCGGGATAGGAACACTGCTTTATATCTTAATTACCAAGGGACAGATTCCCGCATACCTCGGTTCAAGTTTTGCTTTCATTCTTCCAATTACTATCGCACTCGGTGCGAATACACTCGGGGAAGTACTGACAGCACTGTTCTTCAGTGGAGTATTGTACCTGATAATCGGATTGATTATCAGGCTCGCCGGTACAGGATGGATTATCCGGCTCCTGCCGCCGATAGTCGTCGGGCCGGTCATTATGGTAATCGGTCTTGGTCTTGCGCCAGTCGCAGTAGACATGGCAATGTACACGGACTCAGGAAATCAGGAAGGCTACAGCATGACATACATTACAGTCGCGCTGATAACGCTCACGATTACAATACTTGCTTCAATATTCCTTAAAGGCGTGCTCGGCTTAATTCCGATTTTAATCGGGATTGCCGGTGGTTACATCACAGCATTAATGTTCGGCATCGTAGATCTTGAATTAATTAAAACGACAGGCTGGTTCGTCATGCCGGACCTGTACATTCCTTACCGGGATTATACACCGGCAATGAACCTCGGACTGTTCATGGTGATGCTGCCGATTGTCTTTGTAACAATCTCTGAGCACATCGGACATCAGATGGTAATTAACAAAATTGTCGGACGCGATTTCTTTAAGAAACCCGGACTTCACCGCTCGATTATCGGTGACGGTGTGGCAACTATGTTCGCGAGTACAATCGGCGGTCCGCCGACAACTACGTACGGTGAAAACATCGGCGTGCTCGCTATAACGAGAATTTTCAGTGTCTGGGTCATCGGCGGGGCAGCAGTGCTCGCAGTGATACTTGGTTTCGTCGGCAAGTTTACAGCAGTGGTTCAGAGCATTCCACCACCGGTTATGGGGGGCGTATCAATACTCCTGTTCGGTATTATCGCAGCAAGCGGACTCAGAATGCTTATCGACGCAAGAATTGATTTTGACAACAAACGCAACCTGGTTATCGCCTCTGTGATTTTAGTCATCGGGATCGGTAAAGCACATTTAGACTTCACGATAGGCAATATTCCCTTCAATCTGGAAGGAATGGCGCTCGCTGCAGTTGCAGGAATTATTCTAAATCTAATTTTACCTAAGAAGGAGACGAACTAAATGAAAAACTTATTATCTATGGAACATGTCACTCCGAAAGAAATCGAAGCATTAATTACGAGAGCAATCGACATTAAACATGGCAGACCGGTTATGAAGTTAAATGATAAAACAGTCGTCAATCTGTTTTACGAAAACTCGACACGTACAAAACTCAGTTTTGAAATGGCCGAGAAAAAACTTAACGTTGAACGATTGCCTTTCGATGTATCGACAAGCTCGGTATCTAAAGGGGAATCGCTTTACGACACATGCAAAACACTCGAAGCGATTGGTGCAGATGCACTTGTAGTGAGACATCCGGATAATAAGTATTATGAAGAACTGAAAGACCTCAACATTCCGATTATTAACGGCGGTGACGGCAGCGGCTCACACCCAACGCAGTCACTACTCGATATGATGACAATTTATGAAAACTTAGGACAGATATGCGGACTTAAAATAGCGATTGTCGGCGACATTAAACACTCACGTGTTGCAAAATCGAATGCAGAGGCGCTGACTAAAATGGGTGCGGAAGTATACTTCTCAGGACCTGTTGAATTACAGGACAACACACTGAACATATCTTATATCGGAATCGATGAAGCAGTGGAGTTCTGCGATGTAATTATGCTGCTCCGCGTTCAGCATGAACGTCATGAATCATATGCACAGATGCCTAAAGCTGAATACAACGCACTATACGGCATGAATAAAGAACGTATGGACAATATGAAGCCGGACGCACTGATCATGCACCCTGCGCCGATTAACCGCAATGTTGAGATTACGGACGAAGCGGTTGAAGGCGAGAAGAGCGTGATATTTGAACAGATGACAAACGGCGTATTTATGCGCATGAGTATACTAGAATCAGTACTTGATGGAGAAGGGAGCAACTACAATGCTTTTGAAAAACGCTACGCTGTTACTCAATAACAAAGAAGAAACATCCGATGTTTTAATTAAAGACGGTAAAATTGCTGAAATCGGACAAAATCTTAAGGCAGATACGGAAGTTATCGACTGCACAGGGCTGTTATTAACACCGGGGCTTGTCGATGTACACGTTCACTTAAGAGAACCGGGATTTGAACATAAAGAAACGATTAAATCGGGAACGAATGCTGCTGCACGCGGCGGATTTACGACAATATGTCCGATGCCGAACACGAAACCGATTATCGATACACCTGAAATACTCCGCGATTTAAATAATAAAATTAAAGAAGATGCAGTTATTAAAGTACTGCCTTACGTATCGATTACGACCGGCTTAAAAGGTGAGAAACTCGTCGAATTTGACAGTTTAAAAGCTGAAGGGGCATTCGCTTTCACTGACGACGGTGTAGGGGTCCAGAGCGCGGACATGATGTACCGTGCAATGCAGGCTGCTGCAAAATTGGATATGGCAATAGTTGCACATACAGAAGAGAACACGCTAATATACGGCGGAGCGATTCACGAAGGCAAGACAAGTGAAAAACTTGGTATTAAAGGAATTCCCGCAATTACTGAATCGACACAGATTGCACGGGATGTACTTCTAGCTGAAGCGGCAGACTGTCATTATCACGTCTGTCATGTCTCGACAAAAGAAAGTGTTCGGGTCATCCGCGATGCAAAACGTGCAGGCATTAAAGTAACAGGAGAAGTAACACCGCATCACTTAGTACTGGATGAAAATGATATAACTGATAAAGATCCAAACTACAAAATGAATCCGCCGCTGCGCGGTTCGGATGATAGAGAAGCGCTGATTGAGGGCCTGTTAGACGGCACGCTGGACTTTATCGCAACGGATCATGCACCGCATCATGAAGATGAGAAAGCTGTGGGTATTGAGACAGCCCCATTCGGTATTGTCGGTATTGAAAATGCGTTCCAACTCGTCTATACGAAACTCGTTAAAACAGGTGTGTTTACACTGCAGCAGGTCATCGACTGGATGACGGTTAAACCGAGCGAGGTATTTAAACTCGACAGCGGGAAGCTTGAAACAGGCAGTGCAGCTGATCTGACACTGATTGATTTAAACCGCGAATATACTCTGGATAAGAACGACTTTTTATCGAAATCAAAAAATACGCCGTTCCATGGTGAAACATTACAAAGTGATATTGCAATGACAATCGTTGACGGAAAAATTGTGTACGACAATAAGTAAAATACAGGGGTGCTGACATGCTGCAACTTGCAACCGCAATATCCAAAGTAAAAATTGCCGACAATATTTATGAACTTGTGGTGAACACGGAGCTTAAAAAATATACGCTCCGTCCGGGACAGTTCGTTCACGTGAGAGTATCGAAATCGACTGAACATGTACTAAGACGTCCAATATCAATTTCAAACATTAATCCTGAAAAGAATGAAATTACGATTACGTTCCGTGCAGAAGGTCCCGGTACTAAAAAGCTTGCGGAAATTAATGAGGGAGAAACTGTCGATGTGCTGATGCCGCTAGGTAACGGCTACGATGTTGAAACAGCTGAAGCTGGCGAGCACGTACTGATTGTCGGCGGCGGTATCGGTGTGCCCCCGTTGTATGAGCTCGCAAAACAGTTGAATAAGCGTGGAGTTATAACAACACATATTCTCGGCTTTAACAGCAAAAAAGATGTCTTCTATGAAGAGGCATTTAAAGCTTTCGGCGAGACACAAGTTGCAACGGCTGACGGCACATACGGCACACGCGGTTTTGTGACTGATGTAATTCAAAATATCGGTACTGATTTCGATAAGTTTTACGCATGCGGTCCGAAAGTGATGCTAAAAGTACTGGACGAGACAATGCCGATGGACGGATTTATTTCTCTCGAGGAACGAATGGGCTGCGGTTTCGGCGTATGTTACGCCTGTGTGTGCGAAACAACAGCTGGCGAGCAGGTTAAAATATGTACAGACGGCCCTGTATTTGAAAAAGGAGCGGTTGTGTTATGACGGATAAATTACATATATCATTACCGGGTCTTGAGTTAAAGAATCCGATTATGCCTGCGTCAGGCTGTTTCAGTTTCGGTGAGGAGTTTTCCAAACTGTACGACCTGTCAGAGCTCGGAGCAATAATGATTAAAGCCGCAACTGAAGAACTGAGAATGGGCAATAAAACACCGAGAGTGGCTGAGACATCGAGCGGCATGCTGAACGCGATTGGCCTGCAGAACCCGGGTGTGGATCATATTATTGAACATGAATTAAAGTATCTTGAGCAGTTTGATGTGCCAATTATTGCGAATGTGGCTGGAACAAAAATTGAAGATTACGTTGAAGTTTCCAGAAAAATTTCAGAAGCAGCAAATGTCAGTGCACTTGAATTAAATATTTCATGTCCGAATGTTAAAGAGGGAGGTATTCAATTTGGTACTGACCCTGAAACAGCATACCGGCTTACAGCAGCGGTTAAAGAAGTCAGTACAAAACCGGTGTATGTGAAATTGTCACCGAATGTAACTAACATAGTGGAGATGGCGAAGAGTGTGGCGAAAGCTGCAGACGGCATTACGATGATCAACACGCTGATCGGTATGCGCCTGGATAACAGCGGACGTCCGATACTTGCAAATACGACAGGCGGCTTAAGCGGTCCGGCAATTAAACCTGTCGCTTTAAACATGGTGTATCAGGTAAGACAGGCACTGCCCGACATTCCTATTATCGGTATGGGCGGTATTGCAACAGTCGATGATGTACTGGACTTTATCAGTGTAGGTGCTGATGCAGTGGCAATCGGAACGATGAATTTTACGAATCCTTATATATGCAAAGAACTGATTGATGAACTTGGGAAAAAGACAGAAGAAATGAATCTGAATCATATACACGATATAAAAGAACGGGCTTTTCTTTAACACATTAGGAGGAATTTTAAGATGACAGCGAAACCAATTATTGCATTAGATTTCAGTACATACGAAGAGGCGAAGACATTTCTCGCGGGCTTCGATGAAAAACTGTATGTTAAAATCGGCATGGAGTTATATATGCAGAGCGGGCCGGCAATTATAGATGTGATTAAAGCATACGGCCACGATGTTTTTCTGGACTTAAAATTACACGATATACCGACAACAGTCGAACGCACGATGTCGGTGCTCGGGAAACTTAATGTGGATATGGTTAACGTTCATGCATCCGGCGGTTATGAAATGATGAAACGTGCCGCATCGGCTTTCAGAAAAGAAAATGCAGACGGTAAAATTATTGCGGTGACGCAGCTGACAAGTATGGATGAACATACGATGCAGCGTGAACAGCAGACACCACTGTCATTAACAGACAGCGTACTGCATTATGCTGAACTGGCGTATAAAGCAGGGCTCGACGGTGTTGTATCATCACCGCTTGAAAGCAGAATGATTCATAACGAAATCTCGGAACATTTTTTAACAGTAACACCGGGAATCCGTTTATCGGAAAATAATAACAATGACCAGGTGCGTGTGGTTACACCGGACAAAGCGAAACAGCTCGGTTCTGATTATATAGTCGTCGGCCGTCCGATTACACAAAGTGATAATCCGGCGAAAGCTTACAAAGAAATCAAACAATTATGGGAGGGCAAGTAATATGTATCCATCAGTTGCACACACGTTACTCGATATAGATGCGGTAAAACTGTCGCCGAAAGATCCGTTCACATGGGCGAGCGGGATAAAATCTCCAATCTATTGCGATAACAGACAGATCTTAGGAAATGTTGAAGCCCACCGCAAAGTAATAGAGCTGCTGATAGAACAGCTTGCACAGTTTGAAGAAGCGGACGTCATTGTCGGTACAGCAACTGCAGGTATTCCTCATGCAACATTGATTGCGGACCGTCTGAATAAGCCTTCAGCGTATGTCAGAGGATCAAAAAAAGCACACGGTACAGCACGCCAGATAGAAGGCGCGGCAGTCAATGGCAAACGGGTGGTAGTCATTGAGGACTTAATCTCAACAGGCGGTTCAAGTTTGAACGCTGTCGAGGCGCTGCGTGAAAACGGCGCTGAAGTACTCGGTGTTGCTGCGATATTCTCATACGGCATTAAAGGCGCACAGGAGAAATTTGAAAATGCAGAATGTGCATATTCGGTATTGTGTGACCTTGATACACTGCTTGACGCGGCGCAGGAACGTAATGTGCTGGATACAAAAGGTGCAGACGACGTCCG
>JBQDHL010000008.1:26416-37936 GCA_052093725.1 Jeotgalicoccus sp.
GCAATAACGACGTGTGATCCCGGTATGTCTTTCGTATGGAACCACAGATGATTATTTTGTGCTTTACGATTTGTTAAATAGTCATTCTGCTTGTTGTTTTTTCCGACGAATACAGGCAGTCCGGCGGATGTCTCGAATTCGTGCAGCTGGATTTTATTCACTTTCTTTTTCTTCTTGCCTCTATTGCGTTCTTTAATAATTTTCTGTTCGCTTAATTCCTGACGGACTTCTTCAACTTCGTCTGCTGTTGTAATATTTTCCATCTGATGCAGCAGATTGCTGAAGTATTCGACGTCCATATGTGCCAGTCTCAGTTGTTCCTGCGCTACTTTTTCTCGGTTTTTCAATTTGTTATACATATTGTAATAACGTTGTGCGTTGCCGGCAGGAGAGAGTTGTTTGTCGAGCGGGATTTCTATATTTTCATTTGTGTAGTAATCCATCACGACAGCTGATTCCTGGTAGTTGCCGATATTGTGCATATACGCTGTAATGAGTTCGCCGTATTTTTGGTACTTATCTTTTTCTGCAGCTTCTTTTAAATCCGCTACAAGGTTCGTAATTTTACGGACTGTTTTATCGTGTTCACGTTCAATGACCTGCAGATAATCCGACGATTTCTGGCGAATTGCACTGATTTGATAACGACGGTGATAATAGTCGTCGAGAAGCTGACTCAGGCTGTCATATACTTTATCCGGCTCACCTAAATGAGTGAGAGGCGTATAGTAAAAGACCGGCTTTTTCAGATCGTAATATACTGCCAGAATATTTTCACTGTCTTTAAGTGTGTCTTTAATTGCCGGTACGATATTATCGATATTAAAATACTTGACTCGGGATTCGACTTCATCGATAAACACGGGGCTGAAGCCCTCGATATTCATTAAAATCTGCTTCTTCAGCTTTCCTGCATTAAAATCAACGAATTTAGGCAGCTCATTAAGCTCTTTTGTTCTCGGATTTAATTTCCTGCTCGTCGGCGGTCCGTCATAAGTGAAGCCGGGCATAATAGTCCGTACGTTATTATTCGGTGTCAGGTGTTTGATGCCGTCGATAATTTTATATTCTTTGTCTGTTAAAATAATATTTGAATGACGTCCCATAATTTCAAGTATTAATATGCGTTCAACATCGTCTCCGATATCGTTAATAGCGCGTATGTGTATATGCACCTGGCGGTCGTTGCCAAGCTGTTTTATTTCAGTAATAAACCCGCCTTCAATATGTTTTCTTAAAATACGTGAAAACATCGGCGGATCAAATGGGAACTCATATTTATGCTCTGTCAAATGGAAGCGGGCATACATCGGATGGCTGCTTATAAGCAGCTGATGATTTTTTCCGCCTGCGCGCATTTTAAAAAGAAGAGATGAATTATCCATCTGCTGAATTTTATTTATTTTACCGCGCACTAAAAATTGCAGCTCATCTACGAGTGCGTGTGTAAAATTTCCGTCAAATGCCATGGGGTATCCTCCTCAAAATGATTACCTGTTATTTTATCATGGATGAGTCTTTATTGTCCGCTTTAAGGATGAAATTTTGACCAAACTATGCTATATTAAGAAGTAATCAAAATTAGAAAGGTTACATTCTATGGTATCTGATAAAGGATTGCTCATCGTTCTCTCGGGACCTTCGGGGGTTGGAAAAGGAACTGTACGTAAAGCCATTTTCGACCATCCAGAGACGAATTTTAAATATTCAATTTCTATGACAACTAGACAGAAACGAGAAGGCGAACGTGATGGCATAGATTACTTTTTCAAGTCGCACGAAGAATTTGAAACGTTAATTGAACAGGATAAATTCATCGAGTATGCTGAATACGTAGGGAATTACTATGGCACACCAGTAGATTATGTTAAAGAAACAATTGCAGACGGACACGATGTTTTTCTGGAGATTGAAGTCGAAGGTGCAAAGCAGGTCAGAGAGAAATTCCCGGATGCTTTGTTTATCTTCCTGGCTCCACCGACATTGGCACAGCTTGAAGAACGTTTAATAGGCCGTGGTACGGATTCACAAGAAGTGATTAGTCACCGTATTAAAGAAGCGAGACGTGAACTCAGCTTAATGAACTTATACGACTATGTCGTAATTAATGACGATGTCGATATGGCGCGTCAAAAAGTTCAGTGCATTGTTGAAGCGAGCCATCTCGAGCGCTCACGTGTGGAAAATAAGTTAAGAAAACTTTTACTGGAGGCAAAAAATTAATGTTATACCCAGCTGGTCATGAACTTAAAAAAAATGTCGATTCCAAGTACCTTGTTGTTACTATGGCGGCGAAAAGAGCAAGACACTTACAGGAACAACCTGAAGATTTAGTATTAGACTCATACGTTTCTAAAACAAACGTCGGCTATGCTCTTGAAGAGATTGCAGCCGGCAAAGTTACTGTACAAAAATAAAAGAGAAATAATGATGCTGACAAGAAATTGTCAGCTTTTTTTGAAGAGGTGATTAATTTGGCAAATATTGTCCTCGGTGTTACAGGGGGAATTGCGAGTTATAAAGCGATTGATTTAACGAGCAAGCTCATACAATCCGGTCACGAAGTCCGCGTTGTATTAACAGACAACACATTGGAGTTCGTGACACCGCTCGCTTTTCAGGCAATCAGCAGAAACCACGTCTATACAAATACATTTCTAGAAGAAGACCCGGGTCATATCGCGCATATTAATATCGGGGAGTGGGCTGATATTATTGCAGTCGTCCCGGTCACAGCCAATACAATCGGTAAATTTGCAAACGGAATATACGACAATATGCTGTTAAATGTTCTTGCTGCGAATACGAAACCTGTATTAATGGCTCCGGCAATGAATGTGCATATGCTTCATCAGCCGTCAGTTCAGGAAAACATCGATAAACTGCGCAGCCAGGGTGTAGAATTTATCGATTCAGAAACAGGTTTTCTTGCGTGCGGTTATAATGCAAAAGGACGTCTTGCATCCGTTCCGGATATTATGGAAAAAATTAACGATATGCTGAACGAAAACAATGAGCTGAAAGGGAAACGTGTCTTGGTTACTGCCGGTCCGACCCGGGAACGACTCGATCCGATACGCTACATTTCTAATTTTTCAAGTGGGAAAATGGGCTATAGTATCGCAGACAGTTTTAAAAGACGCGGAGCTGAAGTTATTCTAGTCAGCGGCCCGACGAATTTACCGGTACCGGATGGTGTGACACGTATTGATGTTGAATCTACAGCGGAGATGTTCGAAGCGGTTAAAGCACATATGACTGCAGATATTGGTATTTTTACTGCCGCAGTTTCCGACTTCACAGTTAAAGAGCAAAGTGGACAAAAAATTAAAAAGCAAGAGGGCGGCGTGCCTTCATTAGAACTTGTTGAGACACAGGATATATTAAAATATGTCGGTCACAACAATAAAGATATGTATGTTGTCGGCTTCGCAGCAGAAACCGAAAACGTTGAAGCGTATGCACTCGGCAAATTGGAATCAAAAAAAGCGGATGCGATTATAATGAACGACGTATCTGATACTACTATCGGCATGAACAGCGATGACAATGAAGTGACGATTATGTTTAAAAACGGCGATAAAGTACCGTTGCCTAAGATGGCGAAAACTCTTCTCGCAGATAAAATAGCGGATGCGCTCATAGAACAGGTGATGCGCTGATGTATGCTGCAGTTATCGTTGGTGTAAACAGCAAGGATGTTAACCGGCTGTTCGATTATAAAATTCCGGCTCACTTATCGGACGTTATAAAAGTCGGTCACCGTGTGTTCGTACCGTTTGGTCCGAGACACGTTCAGGCTTACGTGATGAGTATTCACGATAATACTGATGTACCGGAAGATAAGGTCAAGGAAATCGTTAAAGTGATGGACGTTGAGCCTGTGTTAACCGCTGAACTGGTTGAACTGTCAAAACAGCTGGCAAATTATTATATCGAACCGTATATTTCCGTCATCGAAACAATACTGCCGGTTGCACTGAAAACAAAATCTAAAAAAGTGCTGATGCTGGATGAAGATTCATCCAGTGAAGCTAAATTTATATATGAAAGCTATGCATTTAATGGTGAACTTGAAACGAAAAGTTTATCTACAAAAAGTCTTGCGGCACTGATGCCGTATATCGAAGCTGGAGATATTTATGAGGATATTGTGATTAAACAGCACACCCGTAAGAAGATACAAAAAGGGGTGCAGTCACTATTTCTAAATAAAGCCCCGCTTGAACGGGCACCAAAACAGTTTGAAGCATTGCAGGTCATTGAAGATTACAATGAACCCGTGCTGCTGACAGTACTTAAAGAACAGGGATACTCGGAAGCGATTGTCCGTGAACTTGAGAAAAAAGGGTACGTAAAGAAACTGGATATGGTGGTTGAACGGGATCCGTACGAGTCGAGAATATTTGAAGCAGATTATGAAAAAGAATTAACTGATGAACAGGCTGCTGCTTTTAACAATATTAATAAAACCGTGTTAAATAATGATAATGAAACATTTCTGCTGCACGGTATTACCGGCAGTGGAAAAACAGAAGTGTATTTACAATTAATACAAACAGCGCTTGATAATAATCGCGACGCAATTATGCTTGTACCGGAAATTGCGCTGACTCCGCAAATGGTCAACCGGTTTAAAGCGCGTTTCGGCGACGATGTTGCCGTACTGCACTCTGCATTATCACACGGTGAAAAGTACGATGAATGGCGTAAAATCCAAAGCGGCCGCGCACGAGTATCAGTCGGCGCACGCTCATCTATTTTTGCACCGTTTAAAAACATTGGTATTATTATTATCGATGAAGAGCATGAAACGACTTATAAACAATCAGAACGCCCGATGTATCACGCAGCCGAAGTGGCGAAATTACGTGCGGAGTTCCATCACTGTCCTGTCGTTTTAGGTTCTGCAACACCTTCGCTTGAATCATATGCACGGAGCTCAAAAGAAGTGTATAAACGCTTTGAACTGACACATCGTCCGGGCATGCAGCCTTTGCCAAAAGCAGAAGTTATTGATATGAGTGATGAACACAAAGACGGTAACTCGGGAATTTTATCGAGGAAACTTGAAGCTGCGATATACGACCGGCTCGAAAAAGGGGAACAGACAGTACTGCTGTTAAACCGAAGAGGCTTCGCGAACTTCCAAATCTGCCAGAACTGCGGCCACGTGCCGAACTGTCCGAACTGCGATATTTCACTTACGTATCATAAAAATAATAACAGTCTTTTATGCCATTACTGCAGCTACGAAGAGCAGGTAACGAGAAAATGCGCGGACTGCGGCTCAAATGATGTCACGTTCAGAGGAACGGGTACTCAGAAAGTTGAAGAGATTTTACGTGATACATTCAATGTGGATATTATCAGAATGGATGTCGACACAACGCAGCGAAAAGGTGCACATGAACAGCTGCTGAACCGTTTTGAGCATGATAAAGTACCCATACTTCTTGGTACACAGATGATCGCGAAAGGTCTCGACTATCCGAATGTTACGCTGGTCGGAGTACTGAATGCGGACACGATGTTAAATCTGCCGGACTTTAGAGCGAATGAAAGGACGTTTCAGCTTTTAACACAAGTTGCCGGACGTGCCGGACGGCATGAGCTCCCAGGCGAAGTTATTTTTCAGACGTATAATCCGGAGCACTACGCGATTACACTGGCAATGGATAACAACTATTCCGAGTTCTATGAAAAAGAAATGCAGTTCAGGAAGTTTGCACGGTACTCGCCGTACTATTTCCACATACTGTTTACAGTTTCATCAGAAAGAATACAGGATTGTCTGGAAGCGACGACAGATATTCACAATACACTGGTTAAAAATGTCAGTGAGAGCTGTATTATTATCGGCCCATCACCAAGTCCGATTGAAAGAATTAAAAATAAAAACAGATTCCAGATTTTGCTTAAATATAAACGGGAACCGGCACTGAAAGATGTACTGGATACTCTCGATCAAAAATATACACAGCTTTATAAAAAGACAGGGCTGTCTTTAAAAATTGATGTCGATCCACAATATATTATGTAGGAGATTTAAAATGACAAAAATTATCTTTATGGGTACACCGGACTTTTCTGTACCGATATTAAAAGAACTTCATAAAGAATACGGTGTCGAGCTGGTAATTTCACAGCCTGCAAGACCTGTCGGACGTAAAAAAGTAATGACAGATCCGCCGGTTGCGGTTGCAGCAAAACTGCTCGGTATTGAGCTGTATCAGCCTGAAACGATGAACAGCGAAGAAGCGCTTAAGATCGTTTCTGATATTGAACCAGACCTGATTATCACTGCTGCTTTCGGCCAGCTGTTGCCTGAAAATATTTTAAATGTTCCTGTAAAAGGCGCGCTTAATGTTCACGCATCACTCCTTCCTAAACACCGCGGCGGCGCACCGATTCACCGTGCGCTAATGAACGGCGATAAGGAAACGGGCGTCACGATAATGTATATGGCGAAGAAACTCGATGCAGGAGATATTATTGCAGCAGAAAGTATCGTCATCGAAGACAGTGACAATACAGGCATTCTGTTTGATAAACTCAGCAGAGTCGGAGCATCGCTCCTTATGAAAACACTACCGGATGTTATCTCAGGTACTAATTCACGAACGCCTCAAAATGACGGCGAAGCAACTTTCAGTCCGAACATTTTAAAAACGGACGAAGTCATCAGCTTTAATAAGCCGGTGCGCGATGTATTTAACCACATACGCGGTCTCGCACCGTGGCCTGTCGGGCATACGATGCAGGATGATAAACGCTTGAAAATATTTGCAGCAGAACTGACAGATGAAAAAACTGATGCAGCACCGGGAACAATTACCGGTAAAAGTGAAAATGGCTTTTTAGTCGCGGCAGCGGACGGACTTGTAAATATTACAGAAGTTCAGCTCGCCGGAAAGAAAAAAAATAATGCGCTTGATTTTATTAGCAATAACAGTGATTTAATCGGCACGAAACTGGGTGAAGACGAATGACAGTAAGAGCACTGGCACTGGAATTATATGAAGATGTAATCGACAAAAAAGCATACAGCAACATCGTTTTAAATGAAGCGCTCCGCTTTGAAGAGTTGAACACGCAGGATAAAGGTCTGCTGACTGAAATTCTTTACGGCACGCTGCAGAATAAACTGACACTTGAATATTATTTGAGACCATTTATTAAAACAAAATTACGCCGCTGGCAGCGCTATCTGCTGTTAATTTCAATTTATCAGCTGGAGTATCTCGACCGTGTGCCTGATTTTGCAGTAATTAATGAAGCAGTTGAAATTGCTAAAGAACGTGGAGGACTCCAATCAGGTAACCAGATTAACGGTATACTGCGTGCCTATTTAAGAGGCGAAAGACCGAATATCGATGATGTTAAAAATGATGCGGCACGTTTATCACTGAAATACAGCATGCCGAAGTGGCTCGTTAAACATTGGTTTAAACATTACAGTATTGAAGAAACAGAGCGCATCATTTCATCGCTGAATGAAAAACCGCAAATGTATCTGAGAGTAAATAAAAAGCTGATCGACCGCGATAATTTAATTGAAATGCTTTTAAATGAAGGCTATGACGTCAGAGAATCAACTCTGCACCCGGATGCAATTGAGTTTAACGGACAGAACATTACCCACAGTCAGTCTTATAAAGACGGTTTCTTTGCGATACAGGATGTTTCTTCGATGTTTGTCAATCTGGCACTGGATCCGGACAATAATGATGACATCCTGGATGCATGCAGCGCGCCGGGCGGTAAAGGTCTGCACGCACTTGAATCAATGGACGGGGGCTCAGTATCTCTCGGTGACGTGCATGAACATAAAATAACATTGATTGAAAATGAGGCAGCGCGTCTGCAGCATACGAACTACGAAGCATTTGTTGCAGATGCTAAAACACACGATTACGGCCAACAATTTGACCGTATTATCGTCGATGCACCGTGCTCGGGTCTTGGGGTAGTTAAACGCAAGCCTGAAATTAAATATGAACGCACTGAAGAGAGTATTAACGAATTAGTTGAATTACAGCTCGATATTTTAGATAATGTTAAGAAATATCTGAAACCAAACGGCATATTAATTTATTCGACATGTACTATTCATCAGCTGGAAAATGAAAATGTTGCGTATACATTTAAGAAAAATCACGATGACATTGAATTTGATGACTTTAGCATTCCGGCATTTAACTTTACGGGGCCATACAGACAAATCCTTCCGTATGAACATCACACCGATGGTTTTTTCATTGCGAGATTTAAAAAGTCTGACAGCTAATGCCACGGATAGGAGGATTAATCTTGAAAGTAACAGAGAAAAGTATTTGCGGTAATTACAGAGATATCAATGAAGATTTAACTGGACATTTTTATAACCGGACAAATCAGCCGCTGCTGTTTATTGCAGACGGTATGGGCGGTCACGAGTACGGGGAAGTTGCGAGCAGATTCGTTTACGACAAAGTGAAGAGTGCCTGGGAAAACAATAACCTTTTTAATATAGATGAGGCAGAACGATTTCTGCGGGATCTCGTTATTAAAACGAATCATGAACTGTATGACTACCAGGATGAATATCCTGAGTACAGGGGCATGGGTACAACTCTTGTACTGGTGGCAATTATCGAGTCGTCAATTCTCGTATTAAATATCGGCGATTCGCGTGCATACGTCATGAACAATCGCAAAATTGAACAGGTCACTGAAGATCATACTTTCGTAAATGTTCTCGTATCGAGTGGTGAAATTACCGCGGAAGAAGCGCAGTCGCACCCGCGCCGTAATTTAATTACAAAAGCGATGGGGACTGAAAAAATGATTCAGGCTGATGTATTTCGTCTCCGCGGACGCCAGTATGATTATGTCGTCCTTGCAACTGACGGCTTGACTGATACTGTCAGACCTGATGAGATTCATCATTTGATGTACAGTGCAAAACTGACACTGGAAGAAAAAGCAGAAGAGCTGACAATAACTGCAGAAAATAATAAGTCGCGAGACAATATCAGCATCGTTTTAGCCGACCTGAAAGCAGGTGGAGGCGAGTGATTGGTAACGTAGTATCGGAACGTTATAAAATATTGAAGTATTTAGGCGGCGGCATGAGCTCCGTCTATCTCGCGACAGATATTATTTTAAACCGTGAAGTTGTCGTGAAGATGATTAAGGCAGATCCGATAGATAAAGAAAAATCCGTGCGCCGCTTTCAGCGTGAAGTAGAAAGTACAATTCAGCTGTCCCATCCGAATATCGTCAGCGTAATCGATGTTGATGAAACAGAAGAGTATCATATACTCGTTACGGAAGTCGTTCACGGTCTCAATTTAAAAGAACATATTTTAAAGAGCAGTCCGCTCGATATTGATGAAGTAATAAGTATTGCAATGATGACGCTCCGGGGCATAGAACATGCGCACGACCGCGGAATTATTCATAGGGACATTAAGCCGCAGAATATTCTTCTCGATACTAACGGCAGGGTGAAAATTACTGATTTCGGTATTGCGAAAGCACTGAGCGAAACACGTATGACGGAAACGAATCAGGTCATCGGCTCGGTGCAGTACATCTCTCCTGAACAGGCAAAGGGACACAATACAGATGAACGCACTGATATATACTCATTTGGAGTTATGCTGTTTGAACTTCTGACGGGCCATTTACCCTATGAGGCCGAAACTGCTGTATCGGTTGCACTGAAACACATATCAGAACCGTTTCCGGATATTTCGGAGTATCGTGATATTCCAATCGGACTAAAAAACATTGTTATGAAGTGTACTGAAAAAGAACCGATTAACAGATATAGACATGCAGATGATGTACTATCAGCGCTTGTTTATTATAAAGATATATCTGAGCCGTACATTCCGGTTAAAAAAGAAGAGCAGGAAAAAACAATGGTCACTGCAGTACCGTCTAAAGAAAAAACGGAACCTGAAAAGAAAGTAAAGGCAGCGCCGCTGCCGGTGCAGGAACCTGAGGAATCAAAGGCGGCTGCAGAAGAGCCGAAGAAAAAACGCCGTAAATGGCCGTGGATATTATTTATTCTGTTATTTCTTCTTGCTGCGGCAGCGGTTATTGTCTATCTGATGTGGCCGAGACTATCGCCGACCGTCAGTTTAGAAAACCTGCAGGATATGACAGTTGAAGAAGCGGAAGAGTATCTGCTGGCGGAAAATCTTAACGCCGGGAATATATCAGAAACATACGATGACAACTTTGAAGAAGGAATGATTATTGAAACAACACCGCGCTCGGGCGCTGAAGTTGAACGCGGCGGTACCGTAGACATGCTCGTCAGTCTCGGTGAAGAGCCGTATACGATGCCGGATTACAGTAATGAGAACTTTGAAGATGTAAAAGCGGATCTTGAAGCGGTCGGATTTACAAATATCGACTCGGAAGCTCAGTACAGCAATGAAGTACCTGAAGGTGTGATTATGGAGCAGTCTGTACCTGAAGGTGAAGAACTGTATCCTGACGGCTCACAGATTACCTTTACCGTGTCTGACGGTGTTGAACCAATTCCGATTACAAACTACGCTGGCACGCCTCTCGACGATGCAAGGGCTGAGCTTGAGAGTCAGGGCTTTATCGTTGAAGTCTCGACAGAAGTTTACAGTAATGAAGTGCCTGCAGGTGCGATAGTATCTCAAGACCCGAGCTATGGCGATTTCCTGCCCGGTTCTCAGATTAACGTTATCGTCTCACTGGGTGAAGAACCGCCGAGTGAGACAACGTATCAGATCTCCTTGAACATTCCTTATCCTGAAGAAAAAGAAGAGAAAAAATCAAGCAGTTCTTCAAGCAAAGATAAGGAAGATAAAAAATCTGAAGCGAAACCTGAACCGGTTGAAGCAGAGATTTTTATCGGAGATAAGAATAACGACATTAATGCAGTTTCAGAAACAATTAAAATTAGTGAAGATACGAACCATACGGTTTCACTTATTTTACTTGAAGGAGAATCCGGTGAATATCGTGTAGAGGTTGACGGAGAAGAAGTTATAAGCGAAACTGTAGATAACGATGAGTAAATATTGGCATTGGCTTTGCTGTTTATATATAATAGTGAAGTACATTCGAATTGGAGGAATCAATTATGGCATCACTTAAGAGGGATAAAGGCCTGGATAACACATTGAAATTAATGAAACAAGGATACCTTTACACAAAAAATCAGCGTGACCGTTTAAATACTACTGTGTTTGAAACAAAAGTTTTAGGCGGTAAACCATTCGCTGTAGTTACCGGTAAAGAAGGCGCAGAAATGTTTTACAACAACGAGATTGTGCAGCGTGAGGGTATGTTGCCAAAACGTATCGTCAACACGCTTTTCGGTAAAGGTGCTATCCATACGATTGATGGTAAAAAACACATCGACAGAAAAGCATTATTTATGAGTTTAATGACTGAAGGAAACCTGAACTACGTACGCGAATTAACACGTACATTATGGCAGGCAAATACTCAGCGTATGGAAAGCATGGATGAGGTAAATATTTA
>JBQDHL010000008.1:38036-42020 GCA_052093725.1 Jeotgalicoccus sp.
CCGATGGATTCAAGAAACTGTGCAATCGACTTAATGAACACATTCCGTCCATTAATCGCGATCAACAGATTCGTATCATTCGGTTTACTTGGAATGCACGATAACCCGATTACTCGTGAAAAAATTAAGAGCGAGCCGGACTATGCTTACAAGTTTTCACAAGAAGTTCGCCGTTTCTACCCGTTCGTGCCATTCTTACCTGGTAAAGCTAAAGTAGATATCGACTTCCAGGGTGTTACAATCCCGGCTGGTCACGGTCTTGCATTAGACGTATACGGTTCAATGCACGACGAAACACTTTGGGAAAACCCGAATGAATTCCGTCCGGAAAGATTCGAAGACTGGGACGGTTCACCGTTTGACCTTATTCCACAAGGCGGCGGAGACTACTGGACTAACCACCGTTGTGCTGGTGAGTGGATTACAGTAATCATCATGGAAGAAACAATGAAATACTTCGCAGAGAAAGTAACTTATGATGTGCCGGAACAAGACTTAACAGTCGACCTTAACAGTATCCCAGGATACGTTAAGAGCGGATTCGTCATCAAGAACGTTCAAGAAGTAGTAGACAGAAAATAATTATTGAATATAACGAACGCGCAGTCCCGGTTGACGGGCTGCGCGTTCGTTTTGTGTGAAAATTGAACAGCATAATCACTTTTAAAACTGTTACTGCAAACGGTCTCTCGGTCCTGTGTACTCCATCATACCGCCTTCAACATTATGAGCAGTGTAGCCATGAGCGTTCATATAGTCCTGAACGCGTTTAGAGCGTCCGCCTGCCTTGCAGACAATGTAATAGTCCTTATCTTTATCGAATGAAGCATCTTCCAGGTCAAATGTGCTCATTGGAGTATGAACAGCACCGGGTAAGAAACCCGTTAATTCAAGTTCATTAGTTTCCCTAACATCGAGAATGACGCTGTTCTTATCGTTTTTAACTGTATCAATTTGTGAAATATTTATATCCATTTTCATGTCCTCCCCGTTCTATTTTACAAATTCAATTTTATCACAGTTAAATTGTTGTTATAATAAAATAGTATTTAAATTATCCAGAGGTGTTATATGCAGACAGGAAAAATTATTAAAGCGCTAAGCGGCTTTTATTATGTAGAATCGAATAATGAAGTGTACGAGACGCGTGCACGCGGCCGCTTCAGAAAAACTGAAGAAAGCCCGCTCGTCGGCGACTATGTGGAATTCCAAATAGAAAACGTTGATGAAGGTTATATTACAGCAATCCTGCCGCGTAAAAACTCGCTAAATAGACCGCCGGTCGCAAACATAGACCAGCTGCTTTTGACGACGAGTTTAAAATCTCCCGATTTCAGTTTTTATTTGCTGGACCGTTTTATTGCGTACAGCGAAGCGAATGATATTAATCCGGTCATCATCGTCACGAAAAATGACCTCAGTGATGATAAGGAACTTATAGAAAAAATTAAATTCACATATGCATCGATTTACGATGTGCATTTTACCGATAAAGATCATATCAATGAAGATTTGAAATATGTTTTTAATGGTAAGCTCAGTGTGCTTGCCGGGCAGTCCGGTGCAGGGAAGTCAACCTTGTTAAATACGCTGCTGCCGCATCTGGATTTAAAAACAGATGAGATTTCAAATGCGCTGAACCGCGGAAAACATACGACGCGCCACGTTGAGTTAATTAGTATCGACGGCGGTTTTATTGCTGATACACCGGGCTTTGCAACGATTGATTTTTTAAATATTGATAAATACAATATAAAATTCTGTTTTGTTGATTTTAATCAGTACAGCTGCAAATTCAGAGAGTGTCTGCATATTAATGAACCGAAGTGCGGTGTAAAGGCAGCAGTTGACAGAGGAGAGCTTGCCCAGTCGAGATACAACAGCTATGTAAAAATTTATAATGAAATTGATAATAGAAAAGAGAGGTATTAGACATGGTTAAAATACTACCATCATTACTCGCAGGCGATTTTTCAAAACTTGGTGCCGACATTAAAGAAATGGAATCAAATGGTGCAGATATGTTTCATTTGGATATAATGGACGGCCAGTTCGTGCCGAATATTTCCTACGGTATTCCTGTATGTGAAGCAATTGCTAAAGAAGCAACGATTCCTCTTGATGTTCATTTAATGACATATGACCCGACACAGTTTATCGATGATTTTAAAAATATGGGTGTTGACATGCTGTCGTTTCATATTGAAGCAACACCGCATGCACACCGTGCTGTTCAGCTGATTAAGAGTAAAGGTATGAAGGCGGGAATTGCGCTGAATCCACAAACGTCTGTAGAAGCAGTGCGTCATCTTTTAAGTGACATTGACTTCGTGTTAATTATGACAGTGAACCCGGGCTTCGGCGGACAGAGCTTTATCGATACATGTGTCGATAAACTCGACGAACTTGTAAATATCAGAGAGAATTTAACGAATAAATTTGATATTGAAGTCGACGGAGGTATTAACGATAAAACAGCTGAAATCGTTAAAGCTCACGGTGCGAATTTACTGGTCAGCGGTTCTTACTTATTTAAAGCGGACGATAAAGCTGCTGCAATCAGCGCATTGAAGGAATGATTATATGAAACGCATTAACTTGCTGCTCCGAAATATCCCGTTCACAGTAATAAATGATGCGCCGTGGGCAGGTGTCGATGCCGGAGTAAAAGGACTGCTTGAGGCAGATATTCCGGTTGAAAAAGCATACGGTGACTTTGACAGTGTCACCGAAGATGATTTAGAATTATTCAAACAAAGCTTAGCACTCGATATCGTTCCGAGTGCTAAAAATTTTACTGACAGTGAACTTGCACTTTTGTCATTGGCCGAACTGGGATACACAGCGATTGATGTTTACGGTGCCTTAGGCGGCAGAAAAGATCATGAGCTGATGAATATTCAGCTGCTGGCACACGAAGAACTTCGTAACATTGATATCCGATTGTTAAATGAAAAAAATGAAATTATGCTGCTGACAGAAGGCGAGTATATATTTCAGGCAGATTATGACAAAAAGTATGTATCATTTATCCCGTTGTACGATGAAACACTCTTAACTCTAGAAGGTTTCAAATATGATTTAGAGGATACATACGTAAGTATCGGAAGAACATTAACCGTCAGCAATGAATATAAAGAAAATAACGTTGTAATTAATACTGATAAAGATATATTAATGATTAAATCAACAGATTAGAGGTGAGTGAATGATATTTGCAGGTGCACTCGCTAACTCGTTAGCGATTATTATCGGCGGCGCACTCGGAATGATTTTCACTTTTATTCCTGAACATATAAAAGACGCAATTATGAAAATACAGGGATTATTTATTATTACGATGGGGATACAGATGGTCGTCGGAGCAACCGATATTCTAACGACGCTTATATCACTCATCATCGGGGTAGTTATCGGGGAAGTGGTTAAACTCGAAGAACTGCTCAACCGTTTCGGGCATTTAATGGAAGTTCGTCTAGGTGACAAACACGGCGGTAATATTTCTCAGGGACTGATTTCCGGGATGCTGATATTTATCGTCGGTGCAATGGGAATTGTCGGCGGTCTGGATGCCGGACTACAGGGCAATAATGATGTACTGTACACGAAAGCGACGATGGACTTCTTTATTGCACTCGTCATGACAACCGCCTACGGGCGCGGGGTCATACTGTCCAGTATTCCGACATTCTTGTACATCGCGACGATTATTATAAGTGCACGTCAGATCGCGAACTTTATACCGGCAGAAATACTTGATATGATGGTCGACCAGGTCAGCGCAACAGGCGGGGTAATCCTCCTTGCTATCGGACTGAATATGCTGAACGTTACACACATGCGTGTCGGTAACATGATTCCGGCAATATTTATCGGGATGCTTATCGTCTGGATGCTGTCATTCTTTTAGAACATAGAAACCCGCCTGAAATAATTTCAGGCGGGTTTTATGCGTCCGGGGTCGTATGAGCTGACTTTATCGGA
>JBQDHL010000009.1:0-27759 GCA_052093725.1 Jeotgalicoccus sp.
AACCCAATCGGTGTAACGAGGTCCATAATACGCGTCGACATATCCGTCGGCTCGTTTTCAAGACGGATACGCTCATCCGGATACAATGGTGTCAATGCTTGGAAATGCGGGCGTTTCTTCACTTCTTCAGCGTTATGATCATTAATAAAGTCGACCTGGAGAAGACCATAATACTTCTCGTTCTCTTTAGGTTTTCTAACCTTACCTGTAACCTTGTCGCCTTTTTTCAGTTCAAAACGTCGAATCTGAGATGCAGATATATAAATATCTTTCTCACCTTTTGAGTAGTTTACCGTGCGCAGAAAACCATAGCCATCCTGCTGGATATCATCGAGAATACCCTCCATGTAATAGTTGCCGTCTTTTTCCATTTCAGCTTCCAGAATCGCAAGTACCAATTCTTTTTTATTTAATTTACTGTAGTTAGATAAACGTAAACTTTTCGCACGTTCAGTTAATTCTTTAGTCGTATTCTTTTTATATAAAGCATCGAATGTTTCATATTTCATATCCTGTGTCTTTGGTTTATCAGACAATATTTCCACTTCCCAATACTGATTTTATAAAATCTATATTCATATCATATTTTGTATATTTTTCTGGATTAATTTTAGAAATTGTGCTGGAGCTGCGGACTGAATCCTCCGTCAGAGTATAATACCGAAGTTGTTGTTTTTAAAGGCATACATATACTACATCTGAAGCGTGTCAGATGTCAAAGGAAAACCTGCTGAGGCTGGTATGCGAGTCACCATCGTTTCTCGGTGAACCGTCCCGCTTTAAAACATTAAATTATTTATCCATAACCATGTTCGGTTTTTTCTTCAAACTGTGACGGCTGTTAACAAATCGTACCGTCCCTGACTTCGCACGCATAACGACAGATGATGTTTCGGCAAAACCGCTTTTAAACTGTACGCCTTTCATCAGTTCGCCGTCAGTAACTGCTGTTGCTGCAAAGATTGCATCATCACCGCTGACTAAATCTTCTAACCCGAGTTTTTTGTCCGGATCGACGCCCATTTTTATGCAGCGTGCGTGTTCTTCTTCATTTCTCGGTAAGAGCCGTCCCTGAAAGTCTCCTTCAAGTGCCTTGATTCCAGCTGCTGCAATAACACCTTCCGGTGCACCGCCGACGCCCATTAAAATATCGATTCCTGTCCAGTCAAAACAAGTATTAATCGCCGCACCAACGTCACCATTATCAAACATAATAATACACGCACCCAGTGCACGGATCTCGTCAATAATCTCCTGGCTGCGTTCGCGTTTAATAATCGTTACTGTGACGTCTTCAATATCTTTGTTTTTTGCTTTTGCTACTGCACGGATATTTTCTTCCACAGACATATCAATATCAATCACACCTCGGCAGTCGGGTCCGACAGCAAGTTTCTGCATATACATATCAGGTGCGTGAAGCAGATTACCTTTATCGGCAACTGCGAGTACAGTCATTGCACCTAAAGTGCCTTCTGCAACAGTTGTTGTTCCTTCCAGTGGATCCACTGCAATATCGAGTTCCGGACCATCTTTCGTTCCGAGTTCTTCCCCAATATAAAGCATCGGTGCTTCATCAATTTCACCTTCGCCGATTACAACTTTCCCAGTCATCGGAATCGTTTCAAACAAACGTCGCATTGCTTCTGTCGCCGCATCATCCGCTTCATTCTTCAGGCCTTTCCCCGTCCACGCTGCACTTGCTAACGCAGCTGCTTCAGTCACTCTTACGAGTTCCATCGATAATCCTCTTTCCAAAACTGTTTCCCCCTAGTATCCGTGCTGATTTTCCTTAACTATTATAACACAGAAAAAAGACTGGAATTCTTATGAATTCCAGTCTCTCTGTACTTAATCTTCTAAGGTTTCGCGCCAAATGTCTGCACCGAGTGCTGACAGTTTCTTAACGATATCAGCATACCCTCTGTCGATATGATTGACGTTATGAATTGTCGTTACACCGTCTGCAATCAGGCCTGCTATTAACAGACTTGCGCCTGCCCGGAGGTCACTTGCATACACTTCCGCACCTTTAAGCTGTGACGGATAAATCAGTGCACTGCCGCTTTTTTTCTCAATATGAGCATTCATACGGGAAAGTTCGTCTACATGTCTGAATCTTGCCGGATAAATGGTCTCAGTAATTTTACTGACACCATCCGCTAAAAACATAAGCGGTGTAATCGGCTGCTGCAGATCAGTTGCGAAGCCCGGATAAACTTGAGTTTTTAATGATACAGCATTGAATTTATCAGGCTTGTTAATCACTACATAGTCGTCACCAATGTCGAGTTCAACACCCATTTCTTCCAGCTTAGCCGACAGTGATTCCATATGTGTCGGGATAATATTATTCACTTTATAATTCTTTCCTGCAACTGCACCGACAATCATATAAGTACCGGCTTCAATGCGGTCGGGAATAATATTGTGAGTTGTACCGTGCAGCGATTCTACGCCTTCGATACGAATTGTATCCGTACCCGCACCTTTAATGTTTGCACCCATGTTATTAAGCAGTGATGCCACATCGACGATTTCAGGTTCTTTTGCGACGTTTTCCAAAATCGTTCGTCCTTCTGCACAGCTCGCTGCAAGCATCATATTAATCGTTGCACCGACTGATACAACATCGAAAAATATTTTTGCGCCTGTCAGTTTTTCTGCTGTCAGATACATCGCACCATGCTCATTCGTTACTTTAGCTCCAAGCGCTTCAAACCCTTTAATGTGCTGATCAATCGGTCTCGGTCCGAGCGGACATCCGCCCGGCAGTCCGATAACACATTTTTTAAAGCGTGAGAGCATCGCGCCCATCATATAATACGAGGCGCGTAAAGATTGTACTTTGTTGTTCGGGAGCGGCATATTCACTGCATCTTCAGCATTAACTTCCAGTGTTGTCCCTGATAAGTCTGTTTTGATATTCAAATCATTTAAGAGACTCATCAGTGTTTTAACGTCACTGATTTCAGGCAGCCCCTCAAGTGTAACTGTACCGGAAGAGGCCATGAGCGACGCCGGAATCAGTGCAACTGCACTGTTTTTAGCCCCGCTGATATCAACCTGTCCCGTCAATGAATTGCCGCCGCGGACTTTAATTACATCTTCAGCCATATAGAAAGCTCCTTGTCATTTAATTATATGGAGACTACTTATTGTTCCAGTCGTTCAGGAATTGTTCGATTCCTTTGTCAGTTAAAGGATGCTGCGTTAAAGTTTTAATTACTTTATAAGGAATGGTTGCAATGTCAGCACCGCGTATAGCTGCACCGTGCATATGGCCTGCGTTACGGATTGATGCTGCAATTATTTCAGTGTCGATATCGTGAATTGCAAAAATTGCTGCGATATCTTCAATTAACTGCAGTCCGTCAAGACCGATATCATCTAGACGTCCGATAAATGGAGAAACATAAGTTGCGCCCGCGCGTGCTGCTGTCAATGCCTGCACTGTATTAAATACTAAAGTAACGTTTGTTTTGATGCCTTCAGCTGCAAGTACACTAACTGCTTTCATACCGTCTTCTGTCATCGGTATTTTAACGATAATGTGCTCGTGAAGTTTCGCAAGTTCGCGTCCCTCTTCGATCATACCTTTAGCATCGAGTGCGATAACTTCACCGCTGACAGGTCCGCCAACAAGTTCGCAAATTTCAACAAGTCTGTCGTGGAATGAGATGTCTTTCTCTTTCGCTACTAATGACGGATTTGTTGTCACACCGCTTAGTACGCCCCACTCATGTATTTCTTTAATTTCGTCCATGTTTGCTGTATCTATAAAATATTTCATCTTGTTTTCGTCCTCCAATAATGTGATATTACTTTCATTATAAATTAAAGCTTCTCAAACTGACAATGCTTTACCATTAACAGCTCATTTAAATTTGATTAAAACATTTTAATAATTGCTGTTTTGACTGCTGCAAAGGTATTTTAACATATTTTATAAAAAAAGGACCGCGCTTTCGCAAGGCGGTCATCTTCTCTTAATTATAATATACCATTATTGCCCTGTAACTGTCTCTCCTCTGAAACGTTTTAAGAAGTCCTGGAGTCTCGGATTCTCAGATTTATTAATAACTTCATCCGCCGTTCCTTCTTCCGCTATCACACCTTCATCCAGAAACAGGACTCTGTCTGCGATTTCCAGTGCAAAGTCCATTTCATGAGTAACAAGCACCATAGCCATGTCTTCATGTTCTGCAAGATCGCGTATAACTTCCAGCACTTCGCCGACAAGTTCCGGATCGAGCGCCGACGTTACTTCGTCAAACAGCATAATTTTCGGTTTCATTACGAGCGCCCGCGCCATGGCGACACGCTGCTTCTGTCCACCGGATAGCTGTGACGGATACGAATCATATTTATCTCCGAGCCCCACACGCTCCAGCATGTTTTCAGCAAGCTCGGACGCTTCTTTTTTATTCATTTTACGTACATTGACCAGTGGTACAACACAGTTTTCCAAAATTGTTTTGTGCGGAAATAGATTAAAGTGCTGAAATACCATCCCGATATCATTACGTACTTTGCTTAAATGTTTTTCATTCGCTGTTTTCTCTTTGCCGCCGACTGCCATTTTCCATAAATTTGTACCATCGACAATAATATCTCCATCTGACGGCTCTTCGAGCGTCATCAAGAGCCGGATAATTGTCGTCTTACCGGAACCGCTCGGTCCGATAATTGCCAGTTTCTCTGTCGGATTTATATCCAGATTAATTCCCTTAAGGACATGGGTATCTCCAAATGACTTATGAATTTCTTTATATTGAACGATCGGTTTCACTATTCCATCACCTTCACTTTCATATTCTTTTTATCAAATCTGCGGTTCATCTTTTTCTCAAGCTGTCTGATTAAGAGTGCAGATGGATAACTCAGCACGAGGAACAGAATCGCGACTATTGTCAGCGGTTCAATGTATGACCATGTGTTTGCACCATATGAACGTGCGAGACTTAATATACCGACAACGCCGATAGTCGCTGCCAGTGGCACTTCTTTAAATAGAATAATTAAGTAGTTGCCGAGCATAGGTATTGTCGGCGGCAATGCCTGCGGAAGCACGATTTTAAGCCACGTGTCCTTCTGTGAAAAATTAAGTGCTTTCGCTGCTTCCCACTGACCTTTATCAATACTTTCAATACCCGAACGGTATACTTCCGCAATATAAGTTGAAAAGTGGATGCCGAGTGCAAGCATTGCTGCGACAAATGGCGTAAACGATGTCCCGACATAAGGGACCATCGGCCATGCAAAGTACAGAAAGAATATTTGTACGATAGGCGGGGTTGAGCGTATAAATTCTCTGGTCCAGTACACGATAAAATTAAATATTTTAAGCGGTGTCGATTCGAGCACGAGCCAGATAAAACCGGCTGCGAGCGCCAGAGCGTAACTCGTAATCGTCAGTCCGAGCGTTACGGTAATTCCCGTAACGATAATTGGAAATGCATCTGCAAATGTTTCCCAGCTCCACATTAGCTCGCCACCCCCCTCTTCGCAATTTTCTCGCCTTTTTTAGAAAGCCAGATTAACGGCAGTGCGATAATAAAATACATTACCAGCACCATAAAATAGGCAAGAGGTCCTTCTGAAAGATTTGTTGAACGGTAAATATCACCGTAATACAGAATATCCGTCAGACCGATCAGCGATACTAACGCTGTACCTTTAAGTATTTGAATAGAATAGTTACCGAACTCAGGCAGCATCAGACGTAATGCCTGCGGCAGTATAATATGTCTCATCCGCTGTACACGTGACAAGTTTAAAGCAATCGCTGCTTCAGTCTGGCCCTTGTCGACGGCAAGTATTGAACTTCTTACTACTTCCGACATGTAGGCACCGTAGTTTAGTGCAATGGCTATAACACCAATCCACCAGTTGCTGCCGAGATTAATATTAAACAGGATCGGTATTGCATAATACAGCCAGAATAACTGAACAATTAATGATGTTCCTCTGAAAAGTTCCACGTAGAACATCGTAAAACCGCGTACCAGCGGGTTCTTAACAATACGGCACAGGCCTGCAACGAATGCAATAATAAATGCAAGTAGCGTTGCCGCTAAAAACAGGCTGACCGTTGTTCCTAATCCCTGGGATAGGTAGGACAGTATGTTTAAGGCAGAATCAAACATCCGCTCACTCCTTATTTTTAAAATAAAAGGGCCCAGTGTCTCCTTAGGAATTACTGGGCCCATTATTAATTATTCACCTTCACATAGTGCAGATGCTGTAACTTCTCCAACTTCCACACGGTTGTTGTCAGCAGTAAACCCTTCTGAACCATCCAGAATTTCATCGATCGTACCATCTTCTTTTAATGTTTCAAGCGCTTCGTTATAAGCAGTGCGCAATTCTTCATCGTCTATATTAAATGCGGCAGCACCAAAGCTTGGAATGCCCTGGATATCAGGCTGCTCGAAATTTTCAACAATCTCAACATCATCGCTGCCTAGTGATTCATACGCTGCTCGGAGCGTAGCTTCAGTCGCTGCAGTAACGTCAGCGTTTCCTGACTGGACTGCAGAAAGCTGCGCCGGAATATCTGCAACAGACATAAACTGCGATGAATCGACTCCTTCTGTTTCAAGGAATTCAAATTGTGTTGTCCCTTCCATCAGTGCCACTGTGATATCAGGGTTTTCACCGATATCAGCATAACTTTGAATATCAAGCGGATTGCCGGCTGCGACTACTAATCCTTCACCGTACTGCATCTCAGGTTCTGCAAATAATGCATTTTCACATCGGTCAGGCTGAATTGCCATGCCCGCTGTAATTACATCGTACTGGCCCGCCTGCACACCAGGAATCAATTCTCCCCAATCTGTCAGATGCCCTTCTACATTTTCCACTCCCATTTCAGTAAACACTGCTTCTGCAATTTCAATTGCAGCGCCTTCAAGTTCGCCTGAATCCGAATTTTCATATGCATACGGCGGCTCATTCGCGAACCCTATGTTAACCGTGTCAGCCTCCTGAAGCTCGGCTACACGCCCTTCTCCACCTTCCGTGCCGCTGTCTCCACATGCGCTGAGCACCAGCGCGGCTGCGAAAGTAAGTAAAATTCCTGCTTTCTTCATAAAACAATCTCCTCCTGGTAAGTTTTCCTTATTTTGGATCGAGTTGTACATCAGCAAGTATACAAAAGATAGATGTTATGTCAAATAGCTGTCACAAATCCATAAAAAGGATTTAATAACTGTTTTGTGGAATATTTTAGAATCTCTTCCAGTACAGAATACTATAGCTGACAGATAATTCAATAAATTCAGCGAGATATTATTCCAGATTTAAAATAAAATGTGTACATATACACAAAAAGCTCCCCGGAGTTGGTCATCAATATTGCTTGACCAACTCCGGGGAGCTGAATTTTATATCGTCAGTTATTTATACTTCTTCCTGTAAATCCGCATTCAGACACGCTTTAATTAAACCGCTGAACAATGGATGCGGACGTGTCGGACGTGATTGGAATTCAGGGTGGAACTGAACACCCACATAGTAAGGGTGATCTTTAAGTTCAATCATTTCCACAAGACGGCCGTCAGGTGACGTTCCGCTGAAGACCATACCAGCTTCTTCAAGCTGTTCTTTGTAAGCATTATTAAACTCGAAACGGTGACGGTGGCGTTCATCCACTTCGCTTACCTGATACAGCTCGCGTGCTTTCGTACCTTCTTTAATGACACATGGGAAGCTGCCAAGACGAAGTGTTCCACCAAGATCAACCACATCTTTCTGATCCGGCATCAAATCGATAATTGCATGCGGTGTATGTTCATCGAGTTCGGATGAGTTTGCACCTGTTAAACCGGCAACGTTACGTGCGAATTCAACTGTTGCAAGCTGCATACCAAGACAAATTCCAAGTACCGGCACGTTTTCTTCTCGTGCATAGTTCAACGTTAAGATTTTACCTTCGATACCGCGGTCGCCAAATCCTCCAGGCACTACAATCCCGTCAACTTCGCTTAAGATTTCTTTATAGTTTTGAGGTGTAACGTCCTGCGAATTAATCCAATGAATATCGATGTCTGCGTGCACTTCATAACCTGCGTGACGAAGTGATTCAGCAACTGACAGATACGCATCCTGAAGCTCGACGTATTTACCGACTAAACCGATTTTAATCGTTTTATCGATTTTACTTAAGTTATCAAGAAGATGTTTCCAGTCATCAAGCTGTGCTTCACCTGTTGCTTCGATATTCAGATTTTCAAGTACTAAATCATCCATATCCTGTGCCTGCAGTGACATTACAAGCTCGTAAATTGTCTCTTCATCTTTTGCGTTAATAACGCTCTTCTCGTCGATATCACAGAACAGTGCAATCTTATCGCGCAGATCTCCTGTCATCGGATATTCAGAACGTACAACGATCATGTCCGGCTGAATTCCAAGCCCTCTAAGCTCTTTAACACTGTGCTGTGTCGGTTTGGTTTTCATTTCACCGGCAGCTTTAATATAAGGAAGAAGCGTACAGTGAATGAACATTACATTCTCTTTTCCAAGGTCGCTTCTCAGCTGACGGATTGACTCGATAAACGGCAGCGATTCAATATCACCTGCTGTCCCGCCGATTTCAGTAATTACGATATCAGCTTTTGAAGATTCGCCGGCTTTTTTAATACGTGATTTAATTTCATTAGTAATGTGCGGAATAACCTGCACTGTTCCGCCAAGGTAGTCTCCACGGCGTTCTTTTCTAATAACTTCAGAGTATACTTTCCCTGCAGTAACGTTTGAGTATTTACTTACATTGATATCTATAAAACGTTCGTAGTGGCCAAGGTCCAAGTCCGTTTCCGCACCGTCTTCAGTTACAAACACTTCACCGTGCTGATAAGGACTCATCGTACCCGGGTCAACGTTTAAGTACGGATCAAATTTCTGAATTGTAATATTAAACCCTCTGTCTTTTAATAACCTGCCGAGAGATGCCGCTGTAATTCCTTTACCTAATGATGACACTACGCCACCTGTTACAAAGATATATTTTGTCATGTAAGTATCCTCCTGTATAAAATAAAAATAGCTCCCTTTCACCAGCGTGAAAAGGAGCTCGTTTACTAGTCCCTGTTTTAGGGAGCCCAAATAAAATACTATCACTTTAAAACAAAAAGTCAATAAAAAACTTAGTATGCATCTGCTTCATCGTCGTAATCATCTTCGAGTTTTTCTTTTTCTTCAAACTCGATTTCTTCGTTATCTTTTTTGCTGACGATATCTTCTTCTTCGTCATCACCGTGAAGTGTCTCATCGATTTCTTCCTGGTCTTCACCCAACTCTTTCGCGCCCGGATAATCTGCATCGACTTCTTCTTCGACGTATTCTTCCTCAGCAGCGATTTCAATTTTGTGAATTGTCGGCGCAACCTTATCATTGATTTCGTCTACCGCATACCACTCACGTAAACCCCAGACACCATCATCTGTACTAAGGAAACGTCCATCAGTATTTAAATCCGTGTAAAATTGTAAAACGCGATTTTCAATTTCACCTTCAGTGTAATTGCCGATTTCTTTAAATTTATCAGTCATTTCATAAAGATTAGTTGCTTTGCCTTTATCTTCTAAATATATGTGCGACATATCTATAAACGAATTCTCGTCCATCATTTCTTTTGTATAGCTGTCAAGTCTCATTTACGTCATCCTTTCAAGATGTAAATACCTTAGGATATGATACAAATATTTAGAAGATCTTTCAAGCTTTATATTAGTATCTTACTAATTTAACGTAACGGTTCGTATTTTCCGGGTGGTCAATCAGAACAAATCCTGCATTCGTAAACAGCTTTAGAAAGATCGGATCCGAGACGGTAACCGTTGCTGTTTCCACCTCATTAATCTTCCTTCTGACTACTGTCGCGAACTGACGCATCGCGCTTTCTGCAACACCTTCTTCACGGTCCCCTTCGTCTACATATATATGTTTAACATCCAATGTACTGCCTTTAAGTTCCGCTTCAATGTACCCGGCATCCCTGTCATCCCGCTTAAGTATTAATTTTACAGCCGGCTTCACTGTATTCTCATCGAGCTCCAGTCTTAAGTTAGGCACATAGCTGCGGTTCAAATCAAGATAATACAGTCTTTCTTTGCCGATAGGCCCCTCTTCCTTCGTCGCCAAATGCAGAAATCCTGCACGTTCGTATAAATTCCATGCTCCGGTATTTTCGCCGTCCACAACTAAGTATAAATGATCGAATGCTGAAAAATTCTCCTGTACATACACTGGCAGATTTTGTGCAACCGCTGTACCGTAACCGTTTCCCTGATATTTTTCATTAATCGATAAAGAGCGCACGTACACGACTTCGTGAGGCGTTTCGTAACCTTCATGCTGATAATGCTTATGCAGCACAAAAAAACCGATGACCTCTCCCCGGCCCGTGACGACAACATTTGCAGTACGGTTGCTGTCATTAAGAGCATCATCAAGTACTTCAAGCGGCATGCTCGAATATACCTGCTGTCTTTCGCTCAATATGTAATTCTTAAGGTGTCCTCTGTCTGCTTCTGTAAACTCTCTAATAGTAATATCCATGTTAAACCCCTTTTTGACATCTTTTGATAGTTTGCTATTATAGTCCCATACCCCCGATAGTGACAATTTATACATTGCATTATAACTTTCATTATTTCAGCGTTTTTTGTTGGCATTGTAAGGGTAGAGGTAAGAAACTATTAATCAATATTAGGAGGAGCTCTCTTGACGAATGATGATAACAACACCACGTCAAAACAAAGTACAGACCTGGAACAACCGGAAAAGTTTAATTTCAGGAAATTAGGTGTCGTTTTCTGGGCATCAACCGCGATAATTCTAGTTGTTTCTGCAATAGCTATAATTATTCCAGATCAGTTTCAAGCCGCTTCAGAAAATGTCTATGCAATAGTTTCACAATATTTCAGCTGGTTCTTCTTACTTGTTGTATTTGGATTTGGAGTATTTCTATTATTCCTCGCACTTTCACCATACGGCCGGATTAAACTCGGCGGTGATAACTCAAAGCCTGAATTTTCATTCTGGTCATGGATTGGAATGTTATTCTCAAGTGGCTTAGGTGTCGGATTAGTATTCTACGGTGTTGCTGAACCGATGGAACACTATATGACATCACCATTTCTCGGCGGTCCTATTGAATCAGCAGAAGCTGCCAGAGTCGCAATGGGATATACTTATTTCCACTGGGGTATTTCACAGTGGTCAATCTTTGGTGTCGCAGGTCTTGCAATCGGGTATTTCCAATTCCGTAAAAATCGCGATGGATTAGTATCAACAGCTCTCGAGCCTCTGTTTGGCCTCGAATACAATCAAAATGCCAGAAAAGCAATCGACATTCTTGCAATAATCGCAACGATTACAGGTATGTCAACATCAGTAGGTTTAGGTATTATGCAGATGGACGGCGGTCTCGATATCGCATTCGGTATTCCATCAGGTCCGGTAACACAAATTATACTTACAGCATTAATGACAGGATTGTTTATCTTCTCAACAATTACAGGACTTAAACGCGGGATGAAATTCCTCAGCAGTTTAAACATGATACTTGCATTAGTATTAACGATATTTATTATGGCCTTTGGTCCGTTTACATTTATTATGGAAACAATTATTGTCGGTCTCGGTGACTACCTGACGAATTTCGTTGGTTACTCATTGCGCCTGCAGCCTTACTCCGGCGAAGCCTGGGTTCAGGATTGGACAGTGTTCTATTGGGCATGGGTAATCGCATGGAGCCCGTTCATCGGTTCGTTTGTTGCCCGTGTATCACGCGGACGCAGTATTCGTGAATACGTTATGGGTATCTTAATTGTTCCACCGATGCTGTCATTCCTTTGGGTCGGCGCACTCGGAGGCACAGCGATTTACTCGGATTTATTTAATAATACAAATATCGGGGAAATCGTCTTAAATGACCAGACGCAGGCGCTGTTTGCATTGTTTGATACTCTCCCTGTTTCATGGCTGACTTCAGCAATTGCCATTGTTTTAATCTTTACATTCCTAGTTACATCAGCTGACTCAGCGACATTTATCGTTGCAGGAATGAGTATCGGTAATACGGATAATCCGCCTACCGGACTGAAAATACTTTGGGGACTTCTCCTTGGTATCTTAACAATCACATTAATTTTAGCCGGGGGTCTCACGAGTCTTCAGGCAGCGTCACTGCTCGCCGGTCTTCCGTTCTCCATTATTCTTATAATGATGATTGCCTCTGTCTCCAAAGGACTGAGACGTGAACCGAACGAAGCAATGAAACGTAGACAACGGCATAAAAAGTATTAAAATAGAATTAATGATTAAAATTAAGCAGCGCTCAAAATCATTGGGCGCTGCTTAATATTTCGCATTTGTGAGGAGCAAAGATATGAAAATAGGAATCGACGCCGGAGGCACATTGATTAAAGTTGCTCTGTTAACCGACAGCAGCAGAACTTTTAAAAAATATCCCGCTGCAGAAATCGACCAGGTTATCAGTATGCTGAACAGTAAGCATGCGGATGATAATGTTTATTTAACCGGAGGTAAGGCTGAATACATTCAGGAAAAATTGAATTTTGAGGCGACTGCTTCGATAGAATTTGATGCTACATTCCGCGGGCTGACCCAGCTTTTAAAAGAAGCCGATATGGATCTCGACCGTTTTGTTTATTTAAACGTAGGCACCGGGACGAGTTTCCACCAGGCAACACGGGATTCACAAAAGCGCGTCGGCGGTTCCGGAGTCGGCGGCGGAACAATGATCGGCTTAAGCTATCTACTTACAGGCATCGGAGATTTTGAAACGATAATTGAACGTGCAAAAGACGGCATCCGAGACAATGTTGATTTAAAGGTTCACCATATTTATAATGGCAGACCTTC
The DNA here is from genome assembly GCA_052093725.1 of Jeotgalicoccus sp. GTDB lineage: Bacteria > Bacillota > Bacilli > Staphylococcales > Salinicoccaceae > Jeotgalicoccus. Next base: position 12,901 of record JBQDHL010000009.1, read on the forward strand.
ACCGATTCCCGGTGATTTAACTGCAAGCAACTTCGGCCGCATTTTAAACGCAAAAGAAACTGCCACAACCGATGATCAGCTGATTGCTGTTATCGGGCTTGTGGCAGAGACTGTCACTGCAATGGCAATTAATTTAGCCGACGCATTCGAGACGAAAAACATGGTATTTATCGGTTCGACATTACTTGATAATAAAGTCATGACAGATATTATTTACAGATACAGCGAGTTGAAAAATGCACAAGCATTCGTCGTGCCAAACGGTGAATACAGCGGCGCACTCGGCTCAATCAGCTGACGGCGATTACTTTACCTTCGAAATGAATAATTTTCATTTCACGTGAAAAAGTATCGGCAAGCATTCTTTCATTTACTTCTGTGACAGGCACTTTAACTTCGGTTAAGGTGCCTTTTTTCATACATGTCACTGTATCCGCATAACGGAGCGCAAGATTTAAATCATGCATCGCCATAATAATTACTTTATCCCGGCTTAAATCTTTTAGCCATGCCATAACAAGGTGCTGATAATTAATATCCAAACCCTGCTCGATCTCATCAAACATCATTACTGACTTACCTTCAAGATGAACCTGCGCGCATAAAGCACGTTTAAATTCACCGCCGCTTAAACTGTCGGCGGATGATAACCTAAACTTTTCCAGTCCGAATTTCTGTAGTGTCTGCCGGACGTCTTTTTGTGCCGGTCGGGAGTCGGCAGTCATTTTAATAAAATCTTCGACAGTAATTTGAAAAGGGACATTTTGCTGAGGTAAATAGCTGATATAGTCCGCTGTCTTGTCAATCGGCGTATTATTTACCTCGAGTTCCCGTTCTGTAATCACAGACATATTGTAACCGGTAATACCGGTCAGTACAGAACTTTTACCGCTGCCGTTTTCACCGAGCAACACGTGTATGCCCGGTCCGAACTCAATGTTTTTCACATCGGCGCTGAAGCTGCCGTAATTAATACATAACTTTTTTATATGAAGCATATTACAGTGCTTCGCCGTTTAATAATACTTTAACATCGACATCAGCAACCAGGGAATGAACAGCTGAGCAGTATTTATCTCTTGATAGATCAGCAGCACGCTGCGCCTGTTTTGCCGTTATATCACCATCGATTATAATATTCATTGTAATATGTTTATAGTACTTCGGTTCTGTCTGTGAACGTTCACCATCCGCTTCAATTTCGAGTTTCGTTACTTTGTTCATGTGATGTCTTAAGATGACACTGATATCGATAGCCATACAGCCTGCAGCACCGTGAAGCAGCATTTCCATTGGTGACGGCGCACTCGCATCTCCGCCGGCTGCTTCATTCGCATCCATTGCTACTGTGTGTCCTGTCGTTTCCCCGATTGATTCAAATTTCAGTTTTCCCTGCCAGTTTAAATTAACTTTCATGCTGATTCCCCCGTTCAAATTATTTTGTCTCTACTGCTTCATCAAATGCTTCCAGCGCTTTACCGCCGTAAACACTTGCCGGTCCGCCGCCCATAACGATTGTCACCGCAACGATATCACTGATTTCTTCACGCGTGGCACCTAGTTTAACGAGTTTATTCACATGATTGCCGATGCAGCCTTCACATTTATCTGCGATAGCGTACGTCAACGCGATATATTCTTTCGTCTTCTCATCCAGTGCATTTGCCTTGTATCCTTCCTGCTGAAGTTTCTTAAATGCTCTCATAAAATCCGGCTGTTCTTCCTGAATACGTCCCGTATTTTTTTGTGCTCTCTTATTAATTCCTTCAAATTCCCCCATTTAAACACACCATCCCATTAATTTTTATAACTAAAATGCAAAAAGAACCGCTTAGGCGCGGTTCTCTCTGTCGTCTTGAAGTCTTCTCTTCCGATATTTAATTAAGACAGCCGTATAGACGATAAATAAAGCCGCCATAAAAACACCGATTATCGTGTAGGACATCGGCGAAGTTTCCGTATAGGATGCCATTGTCGAGAAGATGATCCCCGCTGTGAATAACGTTAGGAGCAACGCGTACAATAATACATGTACAACTTTCATTTAATCACCCGATTTTTAAAAGTATATTCATTCTTAACGTTATAATATCACTTTAATTAAGCAGACGGTTCATTATTTTAAAAAGTTCGCCATATAGACTAAATCTGTATAGCCGTCAGCTAATTTCACTTGATTTTTCAATGTTGCCTCTTCTTCAAAACCAAGTCTTTTATACAATTTAATCGCACCTGGATTATTCGCAAAGACTGTTAGTATTACTTTTTCTATTTTTTCATTGTTCCGGGCAAACTCTATTGCCTGCTCCACCATTCTCGTACCTGTGCCTGAACCTGTATATGCTTTTTGCAGACTAATTCCGAACTGGCCGATATGTTCAAACTTTTTCCGGTGATCCTGACGAAGATTCAGCATACCGATCACCGTATCCCCGTCGACTGCGACTATACCGAGATCATTAGGCCCGAGGGATTTTATCGTTTCTTCTTCTTCTTCAATTGTAATTGCTTTATTTTCAATTGCTGTTGCCAGCGTATCCGGATTTTCTGCTGTCACAAGTTTTTTATGTTCAATAATACTGGCAGCATCCTGCACTTCCATTTTACGAATTTCATATGCCATTGTGCTAACTTCCTTTCTGGATTGACTGTTTACTCTTAACAAGTATAGTACATTCAGAAAGCTGTTTTAACTTTTGTGCTTACTTACCGGATAAACACCGCACCGTAAACCAGTCCGATGACAATAACCAGTGCCGGATGAATTTTAACGACCTGCAGCAGAATAAATGACAGGACAATTAAGATCACTGTATGGAATGTTCCTGATACCTCGAGCGAACTGAACAGGAAGTCTACAACGATAACACCGAGCAGAATCGCAATGACCGGACGTATTAACAGCGTCAGCGTTTTAAACTTGTTCGTACCCTTCAGTTTATATAATATTCCTGCAAGGAATATCATTAACAGGAGCGATGGCAGCACACTCGCTGATATCGCAACGATACTGCCGAGCACACCACCTGCTTCATAACCGATGTATGCACCCATCTTCGTTAATATGGGACCGGGCAGTGCATTTCCGAGTGCAAGCACTTCAGCAAATTCCGCAGTGGTCATCCATTCATACGTTCCAACGACTTCACGTTCAACGAGCGGTATTGAAGATGGTCCTCCCCCGTAGCCTAATATACCGGGAATTAAAAATGCTAAAAATATTTCCAGATAAATCATGAGACACCTGCTTTCTTACTGCTCTTTTGCAGCAGACTGAAAACGATAATAATACCGATCACAATCGCAGGATGGATATTCAGCACTTCTAATATAACCAGCATGCCAAGCGTAAATGGAATTAAAAACTTCCACGTCGCTGCGTTTTTGGCAGTTTGCATAAATTCTGCAGTCAGCACCGCCAGCATTACTAGTACGACCGGTACTACGCCTGCGCTCATGCCCTGTACCCATGCGAGATCTTTAAACTCAGAGAACAGCGTAAGCAGCACTGTCATTAAAATCGCTGTCGGTAATACGATGGCAACGAGCGCAGTAACAATACCTGACCAACCCTTCAGTTGATAACCGATATTGCCCGCTATTTTAGTAATAATCGGACCTGGCAGCACGTTCGCAATAGCCAGTACATCCTGGAAATCTTCATTTGTCATCCAGCGGTATTTGTCGACAACTTCTACTTTAACGAGCGGGATGGATGCCGGTCCGCCTCCAAAACCCAGTATCCCCACTCTGAAAAACACCATAAATAATTTAAAATGCATGACTTTCACCTCGCGCCTATGTAAAAAGTGGATGGTAATTACACCAGCCACTTAGCTTCTATACTGCTTTGCCGCAGCACTTTTTATATTTTTTTCCGCTGCCGCATGGACATGGATCATTGCGTCCGACTTTTACTTCTTTCACAATAGTTTTCTGACCGATATCCGCTTCACTTTTTCCGCGGTACTGAAAGTGACGCGTCTGTTTAACAACATCACGAATCAGTTCAAAGAACTGGTCTTCTTCTGTCTTAGACCCAAACTCATGGCCAAGATTTTTTATTTCCCCGGAAATATCTTCACGCTTACGTCCGCTGATAATCATGCGGAGCACATGCAGATATAATTCATAGTCGGATGCCACCCCAGTATTCAGATGTTCCGACACCCATTTTTTTAAAGACTCATGGGCCGCTGATTCATCAATATACCCCGGATTGCTGAATTTTATAAACTTGCCGAATTCCGGCTCATAATATTTATATTTCTGCTGGGTATTCCGGATAATTTCATACTGCTCATCCGTCATATCATCGATAATGAATTCTTTATTCTTTTCGTTAATCGTAATGACATAAGGTGAGCGGCTGACTAGATCCCTCACTTTTTCAATCGTGACTTCCATCCCGTAATATTTTTTAAATAAATGAACGATTTGTTTAAATTCAACGACGCCATACAAATGAAGTGCAGAACGTATTAAATTCAGCTGACGCTGTACCGCTGTCCGTTCTTCCCGGTTCTCTTCAGTATTCACTGTATCAAACTTACCGAGTACTTCATCGATAATAAAAAAGCTGTCTTCTTCATTAAGCGATTCATAGGCGTAACCCATTATATATAATCCGTAAACATCTGTCAGACTAAGATTTTCTCCGTACTCTTTGTCTTTTGCGCCCTGCTTCCAGCTGGATAATGCAGCATCATCACTGTACAGAAATGCATATTTAATTACATCTTCATTCAACAGATTCTGAGATATTTCTTCTATTAATCCATCTTTGTCCAGTGCTTTTTCATTTGTCACTCCGGTATTAACCGCAAGCTGATGAAGGTCTTCCAGATCATATTTTTTTAAATAAGCTGCAGTGTTTGTCATATTAAACGACTCCTTTACTGAACTGTTGGTAATGTAATTTTATCATACATGGTGAAATATGCTAAAATTTAGGCAGTATCTATACATCAAAAATATTAACTAAAGATAGGAGCTTTTATAAATTATGAAAGCAATTGCTCTCGATTTAGATGGTACAGTTTTAAATAATGCTGGTGAATTCCCAGATTCTCTTGTAAAGACTTTGCAGGAAGTACACGATAAAGGTCTTAAAATCATTATCGCAACCGGACGTTCTCTGCAGATGATACATAAAATGGTCCCTCACAACGTGCCTGTTGACGGCTATGTCGGCGCCAGCGGCATGACTGTACATTACGGTGACACGCTGCTCGCACGTACTGCCTTCATAGAAGAACAAGTGAAATTCGTCCTGTCAAAAGTCCGCGAGAACGAAATTTACTACGAAATGACAACGGGCTCTCACGGCGGACCGTATACATTTAACACGGACCGCGATTATTCTGTAAAGGATTTGACAGAAACGCCGGATGCTACGGTTCTTGAGTATGAAAATACCAGTACAGCAAGTACGCTGAACAGCTCAGAGCAGTGGATTGATGAAGACGGCATTGACCTGACAGATATTATAAAATTTTACTTTTTCAGCAATAATAAAGAAAAACTTGAAAACTGGTTCACGCTGCTCAATGAAGAATTTACAACTGATGCCGGGTATCAGATATACCGTACATCAAACCATAATTCTGAAATTATGGTCTACGGCACTGATAAAGGCAGCGGTCTTTTAACATTGCTTGAAACGATGAATATTTCCATCGATGATGTTCATGCATTTGGTGATTCCATGAATGACATTCCAATGTTTAAAATTACCGGAAAATCGACTGCGATGCAGAATGGCAATGAAGACGTGAAACAGATAGCTGATGATGTTACTGAATTCAGCTGTGATGAAGACGGTCTTGAACAGTATTTAAGAAAGAATTACCTATAGTAATTTATCCTCATCCCTTATGGATTTTTTGATTGGCATATACCAGACATGCCCTTCCATTAATTCCATAGGGGATATTTCATGTCCGCCGTCCGTTAATTTCACACTGACGTTTGCGCCTTTATTTTCGAGCATTCTTTTAAGCGTATAGGATTCTCCTGCTGTTGCTAATGTATCCTGAGCTCCGGCAGTCAGCAGTACTTCTGTACCAAACAGCATGCCTTTGCCTATTGTTTCGCTGCGGTACGCACTGTGCATCAGCATTGCGCCTTTTACACCAAGTTCGTAATTCAACATTAGATATGCGGCGATATTCGCGCCGTTGGAATAGCCGATAATTACAGCTTTCGCTAAATCAAATTCGTATTCCGCGCTCAGCTTTTTAAGTTCAGCGTAAATTTTATTTGCTTCTTCTTTTAAGCTCTGTTCATCGTACTCTTTTAAAGATAAACGTTTAAAAAAACGCGTCTGACCGCTCTCATCGACGTCTCCTCTGAAACTTATAATATTCGCTTCTGAGTTTACTGTTGTGGCAACTTCCAGCAAATCCGTTTCCCGTCCGCCTGTGCCGTGAAATAATATGAGTGTTTCTTTTGCTGCTTCTTTTCTCGATTTAATATATAAATGTTTCATGACAAGTCCTCCTAATAGAGATACGTATACTTGTATTATATAATAACATCAAAGAGAATAAAGGAGGATGCACTGTGAGCGCATACGGCATTCATCATGTATCGGCAATTACGAAAGATATTATTGAAAATCACGACTTCTTCACGCAATTTCTCGGCCACAGACTGGTGAAAAAAACAGTCAATCAGGACAGTCCGGATATGTATCATTTATTTTACAGTGATTATAAGGGGACACCGGGAACGGATGTCACATTTTTTGAAATCGGCATGGCACCGAAATTTACACCGGGAACAAATTCGATCTCCCGGACAATTCTTCGGGTACCTTCAGTCGAGGCCATTGAATACTTCAGATTGCGTATGGAAGAACAAGGTATTTATCATGAAGGGATCATCGATTACTTCGGGGAAACACTCATGCAATTCAGAGACGAAGAAGGCCAGCGCTTTGCGCTCCTTGCTGACAGTGAATATAATGATTCCGAACCCTATGCAGGCGGCGGAAGTATTCCGCTTGAATATGCAGTTACCGGCATCTTCGGTGTCGAACTGACCGTGCAGTATTTAAAACCGATGGTCGAATTTTTACAAATGCTCGGCGGAGAATACGATGGTGATATAGATAATGAAGCGGAGGCACGTGTCCGCTTCGGCGATGACTCTGTCTTCGTTGTGGAAGCACGCACGACAAACGTGGAAAAACAAGGCTACGGCAGCGTACATCACTTCTCACTGCGTGTAAAAGATGAAGCGTCTCTAAAGGAAATCGAGGAACGTGTTACTAGAGAGAAATGGCGGAACTCAGGCATTGTCGACCGCCATTACTTTAAAGCTTTGTACATTAGTGCAGTCGGCAACATTACGGTCGAAATCTCGACAGATACACCTGGATTCACAGTCGATGAATCCCTTGAAACTTTGGGCGAAAACTTATCACTCCCACCGTTTTTAGAAGAGCAGAGGGACTTTATCGAAATGAAACTGCATCCGTTGAACTGACGGAATGACTGGTAATCGGGACATGAAGTCCGTTCATGCCAGTCCACAATAAAAAATGCGCCCGGCTCGTAAATGAGTCAGGCGCATTTTTTATATTCAGCTATTCTATTTCCGGAATTTCTATCTCTTTCACTTCGTTGAACGAATCGAAGACCGCTTCACCATTCAGCTCAAACGTTCCTTCTTTATCTGTACCATCTGTTTCGAATTTTATTTCTTCGACCAGCTTATTTTTTTTATTCACAGTGACTTCCACTGTCGAGTTCACGTTTTCTATCTGCATCACGCCGAAGTTAACCTGTACTAATGATTCTATTGTTTTATATATTTCTGCATCATTACCTTTATAGGTATAAATAATCGCATCCTCTTTTTTTTCCGCTTCCATGTAAGGCTGCATTTCTGCAAAAGATGCGACTGCATTGTCATAAGTCACGCTGTACAGTAAATCAACATCAATCGATTCACTGATATCGATCCATTCCGAGTTGTTGTTGTAATACGTTTTACCGTCTTTTGAAATCGTCCGGTCTTCACCGAATGCACGAAGCAGCAATTGCGGCGGTTCACTGTTTATAAATAGCACTTCCGCATTCAAATCACGCGATTCCGTGTCGTCCAGTGCTGCCGACATATTCAACTCTGCTTTGTAGCTCTCTATATTTTCTGCCTTTTCGACAATATCTGTTAACGTATCATCTTCAATTTTCTGTTCATCTACATCTTCTATATCAGCTGGTTCAGCTGCCGAAGTGTTTTCCGGTGTCCGCTCTCTCGTTTGTTCATCGGACGATGCGACATTGGTATCTTCAGAGACAACTTCACTGTTGCTCTCAAAATCATCATTCTGACACGCAGCCAAAATACCTGTTACTGCCAACAATAAGCCAAAGTTTTTTAAATATCGCATGACTCATTCCCCTCACACTAAAATCTTTCTAAATAGTAACATGGAGTTATCTTTATATCTAACAATAAGCTAATCATCCGTGAGCTTAATTTTCTGTTTCCGGCGGCTCGGACGCGATGCTTTAAAACGCAGCAGCGTGTAAAGAATAAGTCCTGTCCAGATGAGTCCATATGCGATTTTATGTGTAGTTGTAAATGCTTCCCCGTAGAGAAATATACCGATAATAAGCATCAGTGTAGGAGCGATATACTGCAGCAGTCCAGTAAGTGACAACGGAATTATCGTTGCACCTAGCGCAAACAACAGAAGCGGAATTGCTGTCACGACACCAGTTCCCATCGTAAATGCCGTATCTCTGTTCAGCCCAAAATCAAGCGTATTCCCACCCGTGGCATTTAAATACAGTATATACAGAAGCGCCACCGGCGCGAGCACTGCAGTTTCTACCGCCAGCGCATATGTTGCATCGATATTTATAGTTTTCTTAATCAGACCGTAGACGCCAAAAGTCACTGCCAGTGTAAGGGCAAGCCAAGGAATATGACCGACACCGAGCGCCATATAGATTACTCCCAGCGACACGATAAATATCGCCAGCCACTCGCCTTTTGAAAATCGTTCTTTAAGAATAAAATATGCGAGCAGTATGCTGACAAATGGATTGATATAATATCCGAGGCTTGCTTCCAATATATGGCCCTCGTTAACTGCCAATATGTACGTCAGCCAGTTTATCGAAATAATAATCGATGCTGCGAGTAAGCTGAGTGCTTTTTTCTTATTGCTGAAAATAAACGTTAAATTCGTTTTTAAGTATTGCCATCTGCCTGTGAACATTATGTACAGCACCATAAATATAAAGGACCAGAATATACGATGCGCTATAATTTCAAACGGAGATACCGACTCAATTTGCCGCCAGTATATCGGGAGCACTCCCCAGATTATGTATGCACCTGAAACGAACAGTATGCCTTTCTGTTTTTCGGACATTAACTCACCCACCATTCTCATATGTATAAATTGATTTTAACTCTAATATTGAATTATTCAAATATTTAAATCATTAGAAAAACCGCCGGCATTAAGCCAGCGGTTTGATTTTAATCTTTACTTAAGATCGATATTTTCATTATTATAAACTGGTGCTGTTTCCTGGTTTCTCACATCTTCCTGACGATCCAGAGACTCGCGGCCGACAAAATAATACGCCACGATTGAACCGATAACAAGATAAGAAATGTAAATACTGACAACAGTCGCTATCAGTGTTCCAAGAATTGCAATTACAGAAATTATCATTGGTGAATCTATTAAGAATACAGATGCGATTATGATAGCAATCATAACTACAAACATAACTGCAGTCATCAGAATATACATAAGCAGATTGCTGAAGAACAATTTAACCATGCTCGCATCCGAACTGAATGTAACATTCCATGCTACTTTCAGTTTATCCATAGTCGGGATTTTTGGTTCATCAATATACACCATAAACACGACCGCAAAGTAAATGTACAGAATGATATACGGAATATAGGCGACTACCATTACGATAAACATGAGGACAACTGCCAATATAATCAGCGCAACTGCCCCGCCTGTCATCGCTGCATTTGGCTCTTCCATCATCATCCCAAGCGGCATAAGCGGAATTAAGACGATTGTCATTAACAAATTCACGATAAAGCCGATTATCATCGATAACACAAAATTTAATACCAGTACGAGCAGTGCTATTTTAATCAATTTGGAATAGTTTCCTTTTTTAAAGACTTTGTAAGCTTCTCCAAATGTAAAATCCCTGCCCTTATAAGCACTGGCAAAGTAACGCAAAACACCGACAAAAATCGGATAAATCACAAAAATCATAAGCAGAGCAAAGACAATCATTATTACAAGCATCCATATTGCCATCGTTATGCCGACTGTTCCATCGCTGACATCAGTCATCGTTAATAATAAAGGAAGCAGCATTGCACCGAATATGACCGCCATAGGCAGAACAGCACATAAAATAAACTGGAGTATCGTAAATCCAATTACTTTGCCATGCTGTCCGGCTCCATTTTTTCTATAAAGTGAAATATATTCAAACATACTTTTCACACACTCCTTTTCAATCTCTACCCGTTATTAATTATACACATACATGTATAAGAAAAAAATACACTATCAGTTTCTTTTGCTTTAATTAGTTGAGCATGTTAAACTACTTCTGCTTATTAAAAATTTTATAATGAAAGGAATGATAAATAAGTGACGATACAGCGCCAGGCAATTGAAGATCTTACCGTTGTTTTCGGCTACGGTTATGCACATATTTTCTCTGAAGTAACAGAATCAGTCAGAAAAATGCACATTTCAAAAGAGCGAATGGCTATTATTGAGTACTTGTACCTTCACAATGAAGCCACTCCTACCGAGCTTTCAACAGAGCTCAATGTACATAAAAGCTCGATTGCACACGCGCTCAGAAAGCTCACTCTAAAAAAACTGATCAGCACAGAGAGCAATAAGCTGACAAACGACAAACGCTCAAAACTTATTTCACTGACTCCTGCAGCCGCCGAACTTCTCGATGAGTTTATCAGCAATATACAAAATATTATCGGTGAACACATTAAAGATGTTTCAGAAGAAGATACAAAGGCACTCAGAGAAGCAGCGCGGACAATTATTAATATTATTAATTTAGATGGAGGATTATATAATGAAACACGTGCTTAAGTTTAAATGGCCGATTACAGTATTGATGATCATCGCTGCAGTCGCAACATTTATTATCTCGCCGAACCTGACTCAGCTGGCTACTGAAAAAGGTGATGTACAGCTGCCTGATAACATGCCGAGTGAACAAGCCCGTCAATTTTTAGAAGAACATGAACAAGATCTTGAAATGATGTCGATTGTGCTGGAGTTCGATGAAGCACCGGCAGAACATCAGGATGAAATCGAGTCTTATATAGAAGAACTTGAAACATTGGATTATACGGACAACGTTATAAATCCATTTACTTTCAATGATGATTTACAGGAAAACTTCATCAATGAAGATTCAGGTGTCATTATGATTCCGCTGGAATACACAGGTGCAGCGCCTGAAATTCTGAATAATGCAGATGAAATTGAAAGTATCAATAACACGGATGCAGATATCTCAATAACATCCAATGAGATGATTCAGCGCACACTTGAAGAAGATGCGATGAACGGCGTTCGTACGACGGAAATATTTACGATAGCGATTATCGTTCTCGTACTGCTCGTAATGTTCCGTTCAGTCGTTACACCTTTCGTTCCGCTTATTGCAGTCGGAATTGCATACTTGCTCGGACAATCTTTTGTCGGCTGGTTTGTGGAATGGTTCGACTTCCCTGTGTCCCCGCAGACACAAAGTTTCTTAATCGTAATATTATTCGGTATCGGAACCGATTACGTTATATTACTATTAAACAGATTTAAAGAAGAGCTCGAACATCACGATAAAAATCAAGCTGTCATCAATACATTCAGAACAGCAGGTAAAACGGTATTTATCAGTGGTATTTCAGGCGCGATTCTTTTCGGAGTACTCTACTTTGCTAACTTCGAAATTTACCGCTCGGCAGTCGGTGTGGCAATCGGTATTCTTGCATTGCTGCTGTCACTGTTTACAGTATTACCGACACTGATGTCGGTACTCGGAAAATATATTTTCTGGCCAAGTAAACAGACGTCGGGTTCAGGTGAAAGCAAAATCTGGACGCCGCTCGGTATGCTGTCACTTAAATATCCAACACGTGTTATCTTCTCGGTCGTTGCGGTACTTATCGCATTAATTTATTTCTATGATGATGAAGTCCACTACGATTCATTAGCTGAACTTGATGATTCATACTCTGCAGTTCATGCAGTGAATGTTATCAGCGACAGTTTTGATGCAGGGTCAACGTTCCCGGTGGAAGTTATTTTCACCAATGGTGAAGACCTGGTTACAGAAAATGGATTATCACGTCTTGAATCAGTAGCTGACTCAGTATCACAGCTCGAAGGTGTAACAGAAGTACAAACGTTAACACGACCGGTCGGCGATAAGATGGATGAGTTAACTGTTTCTTATCAGCTCGGCGAAGCAAATTCAGGACTTGCTGAAATTCAGGACGGCCTGACTGAAATGTCGACTGCTCTGTCTGATATTAATGAGCAGCTTGCAGGTGCAGACACAGCATCAGGCGATTTAACTGAACTTGAAACTGGTGTGAATCAGATTTCTGACGGTATCGACGGTGTAAATCAGTACCTTGCAGCAACAGGCGACACTGCGGGAGCAGCACAGCAGCTGCAGCAATTGTCTCAAGGTGCTGACCAGTTGTCTCAAGGTGTCTCGCAAGCTAATACAGAAATGCAGACAATGACCGCAGAAGCTGCCGGGCAAATGGAAGAACTTGCTGCAGGTCTCGGTGAAATTTCAACAGGTATTGAAGATATCAACGAAGGTTTAACAGAAGTCAGTGATTTAATGACCTCATTCGAAGAAAATGAAGCTGTAGATACTACAGGTATTAATGTCCCTTCTGCAATACTTGAAAATGAAGAATTTGAAGCGGCAATCGATCAGTACTCATTCGCTGACGGCGAAGCTGTGAAGATGAACGTCGTACTTGCAGTAGATCCATACAGTAATGAAGCACTTGGAGTGCTTGATGAGATTGAAGAAACTGTTAACGGAGAACTGTCACGACTTGACCGTCCTGATACAGAAGCATACTTCTCAGGTGTAACGAGTATGAACAGAGACCTTGATACAGTTACAAGCGACGATTATACAAATGTCGTCATACTGTTTATCGTGACACTGTTCATTATCTTAACTGTATTATTCAGATCTCTCGTACTGCCTATATTAATGATTGGTTCGATTTTCATTACGTACTTTGCATCTATGACAATATCACAATGGATTCTGTCGATGTTCGGTATTGATCAGTTAAACTGGGCTGTTCCGTTCTTCAGTTTAATTATCTTTGTTGCACTTGGTATTGATTACTCGATATTTATTATCGACCGCTTCAGAGAAGAAGTGAAATATCGTACGATCCGCGACGCGATTGAAACATCAATCCGCCGCATGGGAACTGTTGTTATTACAGCAGTCATTATCCTAACAGGTACGTTCGCAGCACTGTATCCATCAGGTATCGCGATACTTGTTCAGGTCACGAGCGTCATTATATTTGCACTGCTGTTCTACGCATTTATCGTCTTGCCGCTCTTAGTACCGGCAATGATAGTTACGCTGAAACGCGGCAACTGGTGGCCACTTAAGATGCCAGGCGGTAAAGCGCGCGAAGACCGTTTTGACGATAGATAAACAGTTTGAAAATGAATAAAAGCGGGTATAAATAATTACACTAGTTTAAACAGAAAGTGAGGCTGACATATGCCAGGAGCAAAAAATTCCGGAATCGCAGCTGTACTCAGCTTTTTTATTACCGGTCTCGGACAAATTTATAACGGGCAGATATTTAAAGGTATTCTGCTGATTATCATACAAGCTATCAACGGTTTGCTTATGTACGTGGGAATCGGTTTTATCACATTCCCTATTGTGTGGTTATACGGCGTTATAAACGCCTACCGCCATGCCGAACGCGTAAACCGCAGATTATATAATTCACGAAGATAAGTTAGATAGGGGTTGGATATCCAGCCCCTATTTATTTTGTCGCAGGTAAGATAATGATATACTGGAAATAACTTATAAGGGATGTGAAAATATGGGCTGGGAATTCATTGCACTATTTTTCGGAGCTGCTGCCCTCGGGATTTTTATTCTGTTCGCAGTATTTATAATCGGTATGCTGAAATGGCTTCTGCAGGGATACTTCTTATTCAGAGTCGCAGAGATTAAGTCATATCACCTGCCGTGGCTGAGTTTTATTCCATTCGGAACATTTTATATCGGCGGACAAGGCTACGACGGAAATATTTTAAAGAAGAACTCATTTGATCCGAAACATATCGGTCTCGCATTTGCGATTGCAGGACTCGTCCTGTACTTAATGGGACTGTCAATCGGCGACCTCGTTATTACGTACCTACTGATGGAATCTATAGCATTTATCGGAATCTTTACAGCATATGCAAAACAGCCGGTAATCGGCGTGCTGCTTGCACTCTTAAACATTGTTACTGCTGGTATTGCTGCAATAGTTATACTCTTCCTCTACAGCCGTAAATTAAAAGAAGAATTTAACGGTGAATATGGAGAAGACAATTTAGAAGACGCTGCAGGATACAGCAGGACTGGTGCAGACAGTAACACTGACTCGCGCCCTTCACATCCAAACGACCCTAATTTAAATAGAGACATTTAAATTATATTGAATTGAATTAAACCCGGACCTTATGCGGTCCGGGTTTTTGTTGTTTTATGGGGTTGTAGTGCTGATTGGTGCTGTGGACTCCTTACT
>JBQDHL010000009.1:27859-38488 GCA_052093725.1 Jeotgalicoccus sp.
GTGACAGTGAGCATCCTTCATTGGCACACTGGACTCCTTACTGTGACAGTGAGCGTCCTTCATTGGCACACTGGACTCCTTACTGTGACAGTGAGCATCCTTCATTGGCACACTGGACTCCTTACTGTGACAGTGAGCGCTCTTCATTGGCACACTAGACTCCTTACTGTGACATTGAGCGCTCTTCATTGGCACGGTAGACCGCATATCCAGTCAATGAACATCTCTCATTGATTAACTAATGAACTAAAAAGGCGAAACCCGAACTCCGGGTCTCGCCTTTAATAATTATATTAGTTAATTGGCTGGCCGCCTGTAACACCGTAGACTTGTCCAGTCGTATAGCTCGCTTCATCGCTTGCCAGGTGCACATAAGTTCCGGCAAGTTCTACCGGCTGACCACTGCGTCCCACATATGAATCCTGGCCGAATTCAGGAAGAGCTTCCTGCAGCTGGCCGCCCGATATTTGAATCGGCGTCCAGATCGGACCTGGTGCAACACCGTTTAAGCGGATACCTTTATCCATAAAGTGCTGCGCCTGTGATTTAATTAAGTTTGTCTGTGCCGCTTTAGTCATTGCATAGTCAGCGATGTGTGCCGACGGTGAGAATGACTGAATTGAAGTCGTAATAATAATGCTTGAACCTTCAGGCATTAATTTCTCAGCTTCCTGCATTTGCATTACCGGCGCAACGACGTTAATTTTATACGTTGTTTCCAGATGCTCTGCAGTGTAGTCTGAAAATTTCTCAACTGCCTGCTGCATTGAAGCGTTCAGCACGAGTGTATCCAGTCCGCCGAGTGATTCTTCAGCATCGTGAATAAGCTGTCTTGCGAATTTTTCATCACGCAAGTCTCCCGGAAATAAATAAGCTTTCTGTCCCGCGTCCTCAATGACTTTCTTCACTTCTTCAGCGTCTTTCTGTTCTTCTTCCATATAGTTAATTGCAACGTCTGCGCCTTCTTTAGCGTATGCGATCGCTGCAGCCCGGCCGATACCTGAATCTCCGCCTGTAACTAATGCTTTTCTGCCGGATAAACGCCCGTTGCCTTTATAAGTTTCTTCTCCGCAATCGGGAATTTGTTCCATCTCTTTTTGAACACCGGGATACGGCTGTTTCTGTTTATCAAAATTTCCAGTGTAAAATTCGTTTCTAGGATCTTTAGGTGATGTCATTATAATATCCTCCTTCAAGAATTGAATGCTATATACAATTCCACATGACGAAAGATTTAAACATAATTTTATTCGGCAGGCACGTTTAAAATTGCCTGATACAGTACATCAGCACCAGTTTCCATACGGTCACGGTTAAATGTCATATCCGGATGATGCAGTCCCGGCGTCAGGTCACACCCCAATCCGAGCATTGCACCTTTCAATTCAGGATACTGAACCGTGTAATTATGAAAATCATCTCCCCCGCTTGTTACGAGAGGTTCAAGGAGATATTCTTCACCAACAGTATCGATAATCGCAGAACGGAACACTTCAATTGCTTCATCGTTGCTTTCGCTCGATACCATGCTCGACACTTCCAAATCTTCGATTGTTACATCATAAAATTCTTCAATATACTTTAAGATATTATGGACACGTGATTTTAACTCTTTCATTGCTTCATTCGTCTGTGCACGCACATCGATACCGCATTCCGCAGAGCCTGGAATAATGTTCAGCGATTTTGAACCAGCCATGAACTTCGTCATTTTCGCACTCGACGGCACCATTGGATTAATATGAATTTTCGACAGCATATTCACGATATCTGTCCCGACTTCAATCGCATTGTGATTTAAGTGAGGTCGTGCGCCATGCGCATCATTGCCGACAATTTTAAATTCAAATGAACCGGCAGATCCATGCTCAATACTAGGAGATAAATACCCGTCACCCGCTTCTTCGATTGGGCGTAAATGAATCCCAAACATGTAATCAAGCGGCTCGATAACACCCTCTTTAAGCACATCAAGCGCTCCTGTCCCAACCTCTTCAGCAGGCTGGAAGACAAATCGCACGCCACGTGTTTTTAATGATTCATGGTCTTTTATCTTCAGCATTGTACCGATAACCATCGCAATATGCGAATCGTGGCCGCATGAATGATTTGCCTGAAGCTTGCCATTCACTTCCTGATACAGCGCATCGATATCCGCCCGGATGCCGATTAACGGATAATCCCCGCTCCAGTTACCAACATCGCAGTAGAGGCCAGTTATATTTTTAAATTTAACTGGCTCAAACCCTTCTTCTTTTAAAAAGTCATATATGTAATCCGTCGTTTTATACTCTTCATTACTCAGTTCCGCGTTGGTATGTACGTGGTTGAATATTTCAGATATTTTAGTATTAATCATGAAATCCCTCTTTCAAATAATTAAGGTTTAATATTATTGTAATATATCACAAAATAAGTTGTAAGAAAATTTAAATTAATTTGTATATAATATAACTTATGTATAATATATTTATAAGGACTGCCAGAAATACATTATTTAACGGAGGGCTCTAACATGAAAATAAAAGAAATTAAGCTCCATCAGCTCTTAATGACTATGAAAAATCCGTTCACGACATCATTCGGTACTCAGCAAAAGCGTTTTGTTACAATCGTCGAAGCTAAAGATGAAGATGGTACCAGCGGTTTTGGCGAATGTGTATCGGGTGAAGATCCACTCTACTCGGAAGAGTTCATGGACGCTACACTTATCGCATTGAAAAAGTATTTCGGCCCGCTCGTAATTAATAAAGAAATATCTCATCCTGATGAAGTTTGGGAGATTTACAAACCGTTCAAACGCAACAATATGGCGAAAGCTTCTATTGAAGGTGCTGTCTGGGATTTATACGCTAAGAAAAAAGGCATCTCTTTAGCCGAAGCAATGGGCGGTACTAAAAAAGAAGTAGATGTCGGTGTATCACTCGGCCTTGAAGATACTGACGAACTGCTTCTTGAACGTATCGGCGAAAAAGTTGAAGAAGGATACAAACGCATCAAAGTGAAAATCAAACCGGGTCGCGACGTTGAAATGGTTCGCAAAATCCGCGAAGTTTATCCTGATATTCCATTAATGGTTGATGCAAACTCAGCGTATACTCTTGATGACATCGACATACTTAAAGAATTGGACGAATTTAATCTGATGATGATTGAACAGCCATTGATGGCAGGCGACGTTATCGATCACGCGAAACTGCAGAAACAAATTAAAACACCTGTCTGTCTTGACGAAAGTATCGACTCGTATGAATCAGCAGCAGCAGCAATTGAACTCGGCAGCTGTGAAATTATCAACGTTAAAGTCGGACGCGTCGGCGGGATTACCCAGTCGATAAAAATTCATGACCTTGCTAAAAAACACAATATTCCCTTGTGGTGCGGCGGCATGCTGGAAGCAGGCGTCGGACGTCTACACAACGTGGCAATCACAACACTAAGCGAATTTGTACTTCCAGGAGACACAGCATCATCTTCAAGATACTGGTTCGAGGATATCATTACACCTGAAGTCGTTGCAGAAAACGGTGTCGTTAAAGTCAGCGATAAACCGGGTATCGGTGCAGAAGTTGATTTTGGTAAAATGGAACAGTACTTAGTTAAAACAGAAACAATTACAGAAGCCGACGAACTCGATATGATTATGCATAACTAAAAAAAACCACTTTTCAAGTATTGAACTTGGAAAGTGGTTTTTTGTTGTTTCTAATATATTTGGACCGCGTCCAGACTTTTAATCACTTACGACAGCGCCGTACGGATACCAAACAAGATAATAATAATCCCGGCACCTTTGCCAAGGATGCTCTGGAAACCCGGTTTATGCAGCCAGCGTTTCATGTAGCTGACAGTTTCAACGACGAGCAGGAACCAGGTCATTGATATAACTAGCATAATCGCAGCTAAAATAATTAACTGCATTACTCCGGATACTTCCGAGTCCTGAACGACGAACTGCGGCAGTATTGTAATGTAAAATATGAGTACTTTAGGATTCAGTATATTACTTATAAACCCATTCATATAAGACGAGCGCAAACCGTTTGATTTCGTTTTTTTATCTTCTGCACTATCGAGTGATGACGTCGATACAAGTGTTTTCGCCATAAAGCTCTTCACACCGATATAGATTAAATACGCTGCGCCCAGATATTTAATAATATTAAATAAAGCCGGCGAATTCGTAATAATAACGGCAAGTCCGAGGATTGAGACGACAATCCATAGGAAGTGGCCAGCTAGTATACCAAGTACCGTCATACGCCCCGCTGGTTTTTGATAAATCATTGTATTCTTCATCACAATCATCGAATCAGCGCCTGGCATTATCGTCAGCACTGTTACGACTAATATGTACGACACTATTTCATTCATGCTTCAGCCCTCAATTCAACGACGACAACTTCCGGATGATTAAACACTCTGAACGGGAAACGGCTGTTGCCGAGACCCCGGCTTACCACCATCGTTGTGCCATTCTGTTCATGCATACCTTCTGTATATTTCGGATTCACACCCTGATGCGGTGCATACAAACCTTTCACAACCGGCAGACGAATCTGCCCGCCATGAGCGTGTCCCGAAAACACAATATCAATATTATTTTCACTGTATACCGGCAGAAGCTCCGGACGATGCGCCAGCAGCACTGTAAAATCATGCGGCAGAGCGCTTACTTTATCGGCAAGCTCCTGCTTAAAATTCCGGTACGTTTTAGGATTTATTTCATCTCCGAAAAACCAGACATCGTTAATGCCCGCCAAATTAATTTTTTCACCATTTTTTTCAAGCTCCGCACTGTGTTTCGTAATATTGCGGACATCGGACCTGCCTATCACATCATAAAGCTTATTAAAATGCTTATAATGTGCCTCATGATTCCCGGTCACGTAAAATGTCTTTTGTATTTTAGTAATTTTTTCGATTAAAACCGCTGCACGTTTTAAATACGGTGTCCGACGGTCAACGATATCACCCGTAATGACAATCACATCAGGTCGAGCCGCCTCAACAGCTTTCAAAAGATGTTTCGAACGCCTTCCAAAATAAGCATTGTGGAAATCCGATACCTGAACGATTTTATAGCCGTCAAAACTTTTCGGCACTCTCTTTGAACGGTACTTATAATTCGTCGCCACTATATGCTTATCTTCTGTCCATAAAAAACGGGCCAAAGCGATTATGAAACCCAGAATAATCTGGCTCACTTCTAACTTATTAAATTTTTTCATTATCCACGCCTCATTCTCCCTGCATCAGCTCAACATCTAATTTTGTAATCTTCACGAGACGAATCATGTTATCTTCCATCTCTATTACTTTAAATTCAAGATTGTTGAGATGTGCAATATCATTCTCCGACGGGACTTCCTCGAACACAGACAACAGGAACCCTGACAATGTATCTTCATCCTGAGGTATTTCTGTATTAAACAGCTGATTCAGACGATGCAGCGTGATTTTACCATCGCAGAGAATTTTATCTTCACTGAATGCGCGTACCACTGAATCATTTTCAGATCCGTTTCATCTTCAATTTCAAAGCCGAGCATCGTTTCAATAATATCTTCATGCGTCAGCACACCTTCTGTACCGCCGTATTCATCAAGTACGATAGCCAGATGGCGGCGCTGCTTACTCATTCGGCGAAGCACATCTTCAACACTCTGGAATTCTCTTACCGTAAACGGATCGTTGTCACAGTAATTCATCAGTGGCTCCGTCGGATTTAGAGACCACTGCAGCAAATATTTCGAGTGAAATACACCGACAATGTTATCGAGGTCTTCATCGTATACCGGATACCTGGTATGCATTTCATCAATAATCTTGTCTCTCACCGTTTCATAACTGTCATCAACATGCACCGCAATCATTTCTGTACGCGGCGTTGTCATAACATCTTTGACATTTAAATCTCTGAAATCGAGAATCCCTTTAAGACGCTGTGATTCCACGCCTTCGATTGCCCCTTCATTATCCGCTATCTGCACCAGATTAACAATTTCTTCGCGTGACACCGTCCAGCTCGGCTGAGCTCCTTTTGATAGGAAACGCGTTATCACGTCTGTCAGAGAATTGAGTAGAAAAGTTATCGGATAAAGAACAACATTTAAAAATGATATTACTGGCCTGACCATATACGATATTTGCTCCGGGAACGCAGCAGCAATCGATTTTGGAATCACCTCTGCAAAAACAATAATCGTAACTGTCAGTACAACCGACGCAATCGTAACACTCCAGCCGTATTGAATCGCCATTGATGTTACGAGCACCGGCGCGATTAAGTTTGCGATGTTATTGCCAATCAGTATTGTCGTGATGAACTGACTTGGTTTGCTGACCAGGTCATACAGCCTTTGGGCTTTTTGATCGCCGCCCGCGGCTTTCGATTGTAATTTAATTTTATTCACTGCAGTTAATGCAGTTTCACTGCCAGAAAAGAACAGTGACATAAACAGTAAAAATATAACCACAAATATCAAGCGTGGTATCCCCCTTATATACTTATAATCTTTATAGAACATTCTATCATTATCTGATTTAAATTTACATAAACAAAGAATCACCCGCATATCTAAGCGGGTGATCAATAATTCTGTTTTATGCTTTTACGTCGTATCCCTGATCTTCAATTGCCTCTGTCATTTTCCCGCGGTCCACAATCGTATCATTGTATTCCACAGTGACATTGTTATCTTCTAAATTGACGGCTGCTGTAGAAACGCCGTCCAGATTGTGCAGTGCACCTTCAACTGATGATTTGCAGTGACCGCAAGTCATTCCTTCTACATCGATTACTGTTTTAGCCATAATATCCATCCTCCATCAAAATTTTATTTATACTTTTATATACCTATATTTTAACACGTTTTAAACGTAATGCGTTCAGGACGACACTCACAGAACTGAATGCCATTGCAGCGCCTGCTACCCAAGGTGCTAAAAGTCCAAGTGCTGCAATCGGGATTCCGAGCGTGTTATACAGAAATGCCCAGAATAAGTTCTGCTTAATATTTGTAATTGTTTTGTGACTTAAGTTAATCGCTTTTGGAATCAGCGTTAAATCCTCGCCTAATATGGTCAGGTCTGCCGCTTCAATTGCAACTTCTGTTCCTGTTCCCATTGCAATACCAACGTCTGCCAGTGCAAGCGCCGGTGCATCATTGACACCGTCTCCGACCATTGCAACAACTTTTCCTGTCTCTTGAATCTTGCGTACTTCTTCCGCTTTTTGTTCCGGCAGCACTTCTGCGATGACTGCATCAATACCGACTTCACGTGCAATCGCTTCAGCTGTTCTGACATTATCACCTGTCAGCATAATCACTTCAAGCCCCTGCTTGTGCATTTCTTCGACCGCCTGTTTCGCAGTCTTTTTAACTGTATCCAGTACCGCTACAGTTCCGCGTAATTTACCGTCAGCAGCAACAATCATTGCTGTCTTGCCTTCGTATTCAAACTGTTTCATATCTTCTTCTATTGAAGATATATCAATACCTTCGTCTGTCATCAGTTTTCGTGTTCCTACGAGTACATGCTGACCGTCGATTTCTGCACGGATACCGTGACCCGGTATTGCAGAAAACTCCTCCGATTCAGCAAGTTCAATGTTTTTCTCTGAAGCATAAGTCGTAATCGCTGATGCCAGGGGATGTTCTGATCCTTTTTCAGCACTTGCCAGAAGGCGTAGTGCATCATCGTCACCAGAGAAGTCTGTCACTTCAGGTGTTCCATTTGTAATTGTCCCTGTTTTATCAAGTACAATAACATCAACTTTATGTGTTTTCTCTAAATGCTCTCCGCCTTTATAAAGAATGCCATTTTCTGCACCTTTACCTGTACCAACCATAATGGATGTCGGCGTTGCAAGTCCAAGCGCACATGGACATGCGATAACAAGCACTGAAATCGCTGCAACGAGTGCAGGTTCGAGATTGCCTGGTGAAGCGATGAAATACCACACGATAAACGTCACAATCGCTATGACAATAACTATCGGCACGAAGTAACCGGAAATGATATCTGCCATTCTTTGAATTGGTGCTTTATTTCCCTGCGCCTCTTCAACAACTTTGATAATACCCGCAAGCGCCGTATCTTTTCCTGTTTTCGTTACTTTTAAATTCACTGTACCGTTTTGGTTCATCGTTGCACCGATGACCGAATCACCGGTTTCTTTTTCTACCGGGATCGACTCACCCGTCAGCATCGATTCATCGACTGATGTGCGTCCGCGGACAAGTTCTCCGTCAAGTGGGAATTTCTCTCCCGGTTTAACGATAAGCACATCGTTTACTTTTACCTCTTCAACCGGAACCATAAACTCTTCTCCGTCACGTACAACACGCGCTTCTTTTGCCTGCATATCGAGCAGTTTTGAAATCGCGCCCGTCGTTTGGGATTTTGCTCTCGTTTCTAAATATTTACCGAATAAAATCAGTGTAATAATAATGGCACTGGCTTCAAAGTACAGATGCGGATGTTCGACAGCACCTGTCATCCATAAATACGTCTGATATAAACTGAAGCCGAATGCTGCGGTTGTACCCATAACAACGAGTACATCCATATTCGCTGTAAAGTTTTTCAAGTTTTTATAAGCACCGACATAGAACTGCCAGCCGAGGATAAATTGTACAGGTGTTGCGAAGGCCAGCTGGAACCATGGGTTCATAAAGATTCCTGGCAGGCTCATGCCGAATAAATGATCGAGCATCGTGACTAATAAAGGCAGTGATAATAATGATGCAATAATCACTTTCCATTTCATCGTTTTAAGTTCTGAATCCTTATGGGATATTTTATCTTCCGCTGATTTTTTCGGTTCAGCACCGTAGCCGAGATTATCGATACGGCTAATAATTTCTCGCTCGTCAATGACTCCTGGGTTATATTCAATCATTGCATTTTCAGTCGTTAAGTTAACTGTTGCTGATTTCACACCGTCGGTTTTATTCAGTACTTTTTCTATTCTGTTTGAACACGCCGCACATGTCATGCCGGTAATATCCAAATCACTTTTCTCATAAATCACACCGTAACCGATATCTTCAATACGTTTCGTTATATCTTCTACTGATGCTTTGTCTTTTTCGTAATCGACACTTGCTTTTTCAGTCGTTAAATTCACGTTCGCATCGACACCGTCCATTTTGTTCAGCACTTTTTCTATTCTGTTTGAACACGCTGCACACGTCATACCACTGATATTTAAATTAACACGTTCTTTTTCTGCCATGGATATATCCCCCTTTCCCTATTTGGAAAATTGTTTAAGTACAGCCATTAACTCTTCGATTGAAGCTTCACCGTCACCTGAATTTATCGCATCGGTCACACAGTGCTTCATGTGGCGTTCTGTAATCGTAATTCCTGTATTTTTTAAAGCACTCTGAATTGCGCTAATCTGCACTAAAATATCGATACAGTAACGGTCTTCTTCGACCATTGTCTGAATGCCGCGAACCTGTCCTTCAACGCGTTTAAGACGATTTAATATTTTCTGCTTCTCATCATCCGGACGCGGTCTCGACATATGTTTTACTTCTTCCATCATTGACACCCGCTCTCTTTTTTATCTTTCATTACCTCTATTGTATACCCCCATAGGGTATTAGTCAAATAATGAAAAAACCGCCTGCCCATTATCTGGACAGCCGGCTGAGACTATTTATTCTATTGACCTAATCCAAGCGCAACATTGACATGTGCACGGACACCGTCGATAAATGCGTCTTCATCAATCGCAAATTTAGGGTGATGATGCGGATAAACATAATCTTTCTCTTCATTATAAGTTCCGAGAAGAATATATACCCCCGGCAGGTTCTCAGTGAATGCACCGAAGTCTTCGCCGCCCATCATCATTTCCTGTTCAATGACTCTGTCTTCCCCGAACAGTTCATTTAATGATTGTCTTACACGTGCAGTTTCAGTTTCGTCATTCATTACTGCCGAATAGCCGTACTCGTAATTCAGGTCGTACGTCGCACCGTAAATTTCACAGTTCGCTTTTATTACCGCTTCAATTTTTTCTTTCGCAAGCTCTCTGATTTCAGAACTTGCAGAGCGTACGCTGGCACTCAGTTCCGCAGTATGCGGAATAACATTTTTAGCACCAGTGCCTGAGTTAAAATTTGTCACGGAGATAACTAAATTATCCATCGGTCCCGCCAGGCGCGAGACGATATCCTGCAGCTGCGTAACGATACGTGAACCGATTAAAAGCGGATCGACTGAATTTTCCGGCTGTGACGCATGTCCGCCCTGCCCGTTAATTGTTACTTCAAACTGATCTGAGTTCGCTGTTACCGCTCCGGATTTAATATGAATTTCCCCAAGCGGTTTATTCGTCATAATATGCTGTGCAAACACAACATCGAGATCATCGAACAGACCCGTTGCCACCATTTCCTGTGCTCCGCCCGGCGGCAGTTCTTCTGCGTGCTGGAATATCAGATAAATTTCACCGTGGATTTTATCTTTATTATCGGCAAGAACCTGTGCCGCGCCAAGCAGCATTGCTGCATGAGAATCGTGCCCGCAAGCGTGCATTACCCCATCGATTTCAGAAACGAAATCTAAATCGTCACGGTCTTCCTGAATCGGCAGAGCATCAATGTC
>JBQDHL010000009.1:38588-40541 GCA_052093725.1 Jeotgalicoccus sp.
CAGAAACGAAATCTAAATCGTCACGGTCTTCCTGAATCGGCAGAGCATCAATGTCACCGCGCAAGCCGACTTTCCGTCCCGGATGATCACCTTTAATAATACCGAGTACACTCGTTTCTGTCGGCCGGCTTATTTCAATACCGTTCATGCCTTTTAAAGCCGCTTCGATATATTCGCTAGTCCAGTATTCTTCAAATGAAAGTTCCGGGTGTCTGTGCATTGCACGGCGCCATTCAATAACCTGAGGTTCAACTTTTTTAATTGCATCATCTATCATAAAACCATTCATCTCCCTGTTTTAAAATCAAAAGACCTCATAAGTTATCGAAGTCTTCTGATAATTTAAATATAGTATAGCATTGTTTTATTCCGGCAAGTAGATTGGACCATTCGGACCGACTGGCAGACCGATTAGATACCAGATAATAATGAACGTCGTCCACGTAATCAGGAGTGCAATCGAATACGGCAGCAGGTTGGCAATCACTGTCCCGAGCTTAATGTCTTTCTGATAACGCTGTGCGTACATAATAATAAGCGGCAAGAACGGCATCATCGGTGCAATCGGGTTCGTTACCGAGTCACCGACTCTGTACAGCATCTGTGTAAATGCCGGGTCATAACCGAGGAACATAAACATCGGAATGAATACCGGTGCAAGAATCGCCCATTTGGCACTTGCTGAACCAATTAGCAGGTTAATCAGAGCAACGACAAGAATAAAGCCGATAAACAGCGGAATACCTGTCAGATTAATCGTTTCGAGTAAATCGGAACCGGATACAGCTAAAATCGGACCGAGATTACTCCAGTCAAAGTATGCAAGCATTTGTGCTGCGAAGAATACTAGTACTATGTACTGTCCCATCGAGCCCATTGAATCTCCAAGCATTTTTGCGAAACCTTTAGTGCCGTCAATATTTTTCATTAACATACCAAATACTAAACCTGGCACGAAGAATAATAGTGTAATCAGGAATACTGCTCCATCCATCAGCGGTGATTCCTGAAGTATCGAACCTGTCTCAGCATTACGGAGTATTCCGTCAGGCAGTAATGCCCCTGCTGCAATAATAAGCACAACTATAATTGCAGATATATTTGCCCACAGTAATGCTGTTTTTTCTTTTTTAGATAATGGCTCCTCATCAACAGGAGGGCCATCGTATTTACCTAAGCGCGGTATTGAAATTTTCTTAGCTACAAAGTAAATAACCATCATTAAGAATATTGCCGATACAGCAATAAAGTAATAGTTCATTGCGATATTCCCGGTATAATCCGGATCGACTAACTGTGCTGCCGGTTCAGTAAATGCTACTGCCAGCGCGTCAGTCATACCTAATATAAAGTTTGCAGCAAATGCACCGTTCGTCGCTGCATATGCCATGAATATTCCGCCGATTGGGTTTAATCCGAGACGTATAAATATCATTGCTGCGATTGGCGGAAGTATTACAGGTCCCGCATCACCAGCAACGTTACTGATAATCCCTACAAAAATTACCATAGGAATAATTAAAAATCCCGGTGTAATTTCGAGTGAACGTTTCATCAGTGCTTCAAAGTATCCTGTTTTTTCTGCGATACCGATACCGATCATCACGACGAGTACCATCGCAAGCGGTGGAAATGCTCCGAAGTTATTTATCGCTTCGGTAATTATCATTGCTATGCCTTCACCGGATAATAAGTTTACAGCTTCAATGGTTTCCCCGTCAGCCGGGTTTATAACCGATATGCCCAGCATGCCGGCAATCCATGAAGCGACAAGTATTAATCCTGCTATAAGCATGAATAATACTATCGGATCCGGGAGCTTATTCCCCAGTTTCTCAATAACATCCAAAAAGGACTGTCCTATCCCCTTTTTATTTTTCTCGTTTTCCAAAAGATGACATCCCCTTTTATATGTTTTTATAAGTAAGCCTTTTCACAAAGACTTATAAAAAC
>JBQDHL010000010.1:0-40194 GCA_052093725.1 Jeotgalicoccus sp.
ATGAAATTGACTGGCGTTCTTTATATGAGAAAGCGTTGAATCACGATTATCCTGAAATTTTCACAGGTGATATTAAAACACCTGTGAAGTATGCGTCACTTGAATTAAACACACTTTTTCTGGAAGTGGAGGAAACGATGACGACGAAGTTTGTCGAAACTGAATTCCCGCCTGAGTATCAGCAGATCTATAAGGACCGTCTGAGAGAGGGCAAGGACAGCACGCTTGAAGGCCAGATTCTTTCTGTTGCCGATAAAATTGATCTATTATATGAATCTTTCGGTGAAATTCAAAAGCGTAACCCCGAGCCTCTGTTTTTTGAAATCTATGAAGAATCGCTGGCTACAATAAAACGTTTTGACCATTTAGTGTGTGTACAGGACTTCCTGGAGAATATATTAACAGAAATGCTGAAGGAACGTTTTATTCCAAAAGATGAATTGTTTGAAATAACTAATTCTATTCTGAACAGGGAGTAGCTGCTATGGATTTGTACTGGTACATGATGGCAATGGTAGTGCCAGCAACGACCGTCGTAGTATTTACGCGGTTGACGCGTCATAAGTACGTAGCAGTGATGCTGACGTTTATTCTTTTTGGAGCATCGATATACAGAGGGTTTTACCCCAGCGAGTGGGTAATTTACATAGATTCCGCATCGATTTTTGTAGGATATATAATAGTAGAGATTTTTGAGCTGGATAAATTAAATACGAATGATGAAGAGTAGAGATGACCGAACAAATGTTTGTTATTTCTGCTCTATTTTTGTTAAAATAGTATAGATTAATAAGTGGAGGCGAAACAATGGCAGATTTTGAGTTAGTTTCTAAATTTGAGCCGGCTGGTGACCAGCCTCAAGCAATTGAAGAATTAGTAGAACAAATTGATTCCGGACAAAGACACCAGACACTGTTGGGTGCAACGGGTACCGGTAAAACATATACTATGAGTCAGGTAATTCAAAGAATCGGTAAACCGACTTTGATTATTGCGCATAACAAAACATTAGCAGGACAATTATACAGTGAGTTTAAAGAATTTTTTCCGAAAAACAGAGTGGAATATTTCGTCAGTTACTATGACTATTTCCAGCCTGAAGCTTACGTTCCGAGCACCGATACGTTTATCGAAAAAGATGCGTCTATTAACGACGAAATCGATCAGCTCCGCCACTCCGCAACCAGTTCACTGTTTGAAGGGGATGACGTAATTGTTATCGCTTCAGTCAGCTGTATTTACGGTTTGGGTAATCCGGATGAATACCGTGATTTAGTTGTGAGTATCAGATCGGGTATGGAACTCGACCGTAATCAGTTTTTACGTAAACTTGTCGACATACAGTATTCACGGAATGATATCGACTTTAAACGGGGGACGTTCAGAGTACGCGGGGATATTGTAGAGGTTTTCCCGGCATCAAAAGATGAGCAGTGTATACGTGTTGAATTTTTTGGCGATGAAATCGACAGAATTCGTGAAATCGATTATTTAACGGGTGAAGTGTACGCAGAACGTGAACACCTTGCTATTTTCCCGGCATCCCACTTCGTTACGCGCGATGAAAAAATGAAAGTCGCGATTGAACGTATTGAAGTAGAGCTTGAAGCACAGCTGAAGAAATTTCGTGCCGAGGACAAACTGCTCGAAGCACAGCGTCTCGAGCAGCGGACGAATTACGACCTTGAAATGATGCGCGAGATGGGCTTCTGTTCAGGTATTGAAAACTATTCGGTGCATACGACATTGCGTGAACCGGGTTCTACACCGTATACACTGATTGATTATTTTAAAGATTTTCTTATTATGATTGATGAATCCCATGTTACTTTACCGCAAATCAGGGGAATGTATAACGGAGACAAAGCACGTAAACAGGTACTTGTTGACCACGGCTTCAGATTGCCGAGTGCACTCGATAACAGACCATTAATGTTTTCCGAGTTTGAAGAAAAAGCAGAACAGCTGCTCTATGTTTCAGCGACACCGGGACCGTATGAAATTGAACATACAGAGAAGATGGTCGAACAGATTATCCGTCCGACAGGACTTCTTGATCCGACGATTGACGTCAGACCTTCCAAACATCAGATTGATGATTTGATGGAAGAAATTCACGGAAGAATAGAACAGAATGAACGTGTGTTAGTGACGACACTGACGAAAAAAATGTCGGAAGATTTAACGACGTATTTAAAAGAATCAGGTATAAAAGTACAGTACCTGCACTCGGAAGTTAAAACGCTTGAACGTATAGAAATACTGCGCGAACTGCGCGTAGGAACATACGATGTGCTCGTCGGTATTAATCTGCTCCGTGAAGGGCTGGATCTCCCGGAAGTATCGCTTGTGACGATTCTCGATGCGGATAAGGAAGGTTTTCTCCGTTCGAACCGTGCACTTGTGCAGACGATTGGACGTGCAGCGAGAAACAGTAACGGCCACGTAATTATGTATGCCGATAAAATTACAGACTCGATGCAATTTGCATTAGACGAAACGGCAAGACGCCGTGAAACGCAGCAGGCATTTAATGAGAAACATAATATTACACCGACGACGATTATAAAAGAAATACGCGATGTCATCAGTACGCATGTAGATATTAAACAGGATGATAAGACGAAGAAAAAATCTGCGACGAAGAAATTAACGAAATCAGAGCGTGAGAAATTACTTGATAAGCTTGAGAAGGAAATGAAACAAGCTGCAAAAGATCTGGACTTCGAAACAGCTTCCGAATTAAGAGATGCAATATTTGAGATTCAGGCAGAAGGGTGAGTTACATGAAAAATCCATTCATCAGTATCAGAGGTGCAAGAGAGAATAATTTAAAAGGTATCGATATAGATATTCCGAGAGATCAGCTCGTCGTTATGACAGGCTTATCTGGTTCCGGTAAATCGTCACTTGCTTTCGATACGATTTATGCCGAAGGACAAAGACGTTATGTTGAGTCACTCAGTTCATATGCACGCCAGTTTTTAGGGCAGATGTCAAAACCTGACGTAGATGCGATTGAAGGACTGTCACCGGCAATATCAATCGACCAGAAAACGACGAGTAATAACCCGCGTTCGACTGTGTCGACGATTACGGAAATATATGACTATTTAAGACTGCTTTATGCACGGGCGGGGACACCTTATTGTCCGATTCACGGTATTGAAATATCATCTCAGACAGTTGAAGAAATGACCGATATTGTTATGCAGCTGCCGGAACGTACCCGCATTCAAATATACGCACCATTAATGAGGGGCAAAAAAGGACAACATAAAAAATTAATAGCTGACTTGAGCAAAGAAGGTTATGCACGTGTTGTTGTTGACGGAGATATGTTTGATATAGAAGAAGTGCCCGAACTCAGTAAAAATAAAAAACACGATGTAGATGTCGTTGTTGACAGACTTGCGGTCAGAGAAGGCATTGAAACACGACTCAGTGATTCTTTGCAGGTGGCACTTGAGAAATCCGGCGGCAACGTCACAATTAATGTAATGGACGGCGAAGACCTGCACTTCTCTGAAAACTTTTCGTGTCCGGAGTGCGGATTTACAATTTCAGAACTTGAACCGCGACTGTTTTCATTTAACGCACCTTATGGTGCATGTGTAGAATGCGATGGTCTCGGCATGAAAATGTCAGTCGATGAAGCACTCGTTGTACCGGATCAGGAAATATCACTGGACGACGGTGCGATTATTACATGGCAGCCGATTAGTTCAACGTATTATACACAGCTGCTGACACAGGCGGCAGAGTATTATGATATTAACATGACTGTACCGTTTAAAAAATTAAGTGATAAAGAAAAAGATATTATTTTCAACGGCGCGGAAGATGAAATTACATTTAAATTTGCTCAGGACAACGGTGTAGTGCGCGAACGTAAAATGGCGTTTGAAGGTGTACTGAAAAACATCGACAGACGATATAATGAAAGTCCTTCTGAATATACGAGAAATGTCATGGGACAGTATATGAGGGAAAGTGAATGTAAACGCTGCGACGGATATCGTTTAAATGATGAGGCGCTTGCAGTCAAAGTGAATGATACGCATATCGGCCAAGTTGTTGAACGCTCTGTTAAAGACAGTATTGAATTTTTCGATAATATTTCTTTATCGGCTCAAAACGAAGAAATTGCAGAACCGATATTAAAAGAAATCGACAGCAGGCTGTCATTTTTAAGAAACGTCGGCCTCGATTATTTAACATTGAACAGAAAGAGCGGTACGTTATCCGGCGGGGAAGCGCAGCGCATCCGACTTGCAACGCAGATTGGTTCACGCCTCAGCGGTGTGCTCTATATTCTGGACGAACCATCCATCGGGCTGCATCAACGCGACAACGAACGTTTAATCAATACTTTAAAAGATATGAGAGAACTCGGCAACACGCTGATTGTCGTTGAGCACGATGAAGATACGATGCTCGCGAGTGATTATTTAATCGATATTGGTCCGGGTGCCGGCGAACACGGCGGTGAAGTTGTATCATATGGTACGCCTGAAGAAGTTATGGCAGATGATAATTCATTAACGGGACAGTATTTAAGCGGCAAGCGTGAAATAGCGCTGCCGGAAGCATACCGTAAACCCGATAAGAAAAAAGCGTTTAAAATTAAAGGTGCGAGAGCGAATAACCTGAAAAATATCGACATTAATATACCACTCGGTATACTGAATCTTGTTACTGGTGTATCCGGTTCGGGTAAGAGTACGCTGGTCAATGAAATTTTATATAAGAGCCTGCATCACCAGCTGTATAAGACAAAAGAAGTACCGGGTGAACACGATAAAGTCGAGGGCATCGAACATATCGATAAAATTATTGATATAGACCAGTCACCGATTGGTCGCACACCCCGCAGTAACCCTGCGACATATACAGGCGTATTTGATAATATCAGAGATGTCTTTGCCCAGACAAATGAAGCAAAAGTCAGAGGGTACCAGAAAGGGCGTTTCAGTTTTAACGTCAAGGGCGGGCGCTGTGAAGCTTGCCGCGGCGACGGTATACTCCGTATAGAAATGCACTTTTTACCGGACGTTTTCGTTCCATGTGAAGTGTGTCACGGCAAACGTTACAACAGAGAAACTCTCGAAGTTAAATATAAAGACAAAAGCATAGCAGATGTGTTAAAAATGACAGTAGAAGAAGCGTATTATTTCTTTGAAAATCTGCCTAAAATAAAACGCAAAATTAAAACACTCGTCGACGTCGGATTAGGATATGTGCGTCTCGGCCAGCCTGCGACAACATTGTCAGGCGGGGAAGCACAGCGGGTGAAACTGGCGAGTGAGCTGCACAGACGCTCAAACGGAAAAACGCTTTATATTCTCGATGAACCTACGACAGGACTGCACTCAGAAGATATTAAAAACTTAATTGGTGTAATTCAGCGTCTCGTTGAGCAGGGGGATACTGTTGTAATTATTGAACATAACCTCGATGTAATTAAAGTGGCCGATCATATTATTGACCTTGGGCCTGAAGGCGGAGAAGGTGGCGGAAACATCGTTGTAAGTGGTACAGTAGAAGATGTAATTGCCAGTGAAGACAGCCATACGGGACATCATCTTAAGAAGTGGTTAAACAGAAACCATTAGGAGGTAGTATCAATGGAAAGTAAAGAACGCATTTTAAAAATGCTTGAAGAAGGCAAGATAACTTCCGAAGAAGCAATCGAACTGATGTCGGCATTAAACTCTAAATCAGAACGGGAAACTAAAGAGACAGGGAAACATACTGACCGTGATTCTTCAGGAAATCATGAATCAGGCGGCCTGTTCGGTGACTATGTCGGCCAGTTTGTTGATGAATTTAATAAGTACGTCAATAAAGATAAAGTTAACGATACGTATACAAACGTTAAAGGTAAATTTTCGAGCGGCCGTCAGGCAAAACAGATGTTTGATGGACTTGAGAAAGCATTTGACTCAGTTGGTTCATCGTTTGATTCAGTATTTTCACAAGGGCCTAAAAATCGTTTAATCGAAACGGTTGATTCGCCGTTCAGCAGCATTTCAGTAGATATTGCGAACGGTAACGTCGAGCTGAAAAAGGCTGAACGCGGCAATGTCGTTAAATTTGAAATCACACCATTTTACAGAAAACTGGATACGAAGAAAAATTATTTCCAGGATATAATCTGCGATGTTAAAAATGATGAGCTCGTTATCGTATCGGATGTTAAATCCGCACGTGTTAACGTGGTCATTGAAGTGACTGAAGAAACACTCAGACGTATCATTTTATCGACGTCGAACGGTAATGTTAAAATTGCTGATAAATCATTTACAGATTTAACTGTAGATCTATTAAACGGAGATATTGAACTGGCTCATGTGCAGGCGAAAAACGCATTTATCCGCACATCGAGAGGGAATATTAAAGTATCAGAAGGCGAGTATAAAGGCATTGAAATCGTGTCTATGCTCGGTACAATTTTAACGGATAACCTCGATGCGAAAACAATCGATATTTCATCTAACGGCTCAGTTAATATTGCGCTTAAAAAGGAAACAGAAGAAGCGACAATCAATTCAAATATGGGCAGTATTAATATCAGCGTGCCTCACAGCAGAGAGCTTGAAGGACGTCTGTCGACTGTTCTTGGACAGATTAACTATCCGCCTGAGCTTGATGCACGATATATGAAACAACAGGACATCGGCTTTAAAGAGCTGATGCTTATAAACAACACAGACGAACCGGGAATGTTCTTAGAAGTCGGCACAAAAGTCGGCAGTGTGACATTGCACCGCAGCTAAAAAATATTAATAAGTACGGGCTGGCGATTGCCAGCCCATTTTTTGCTATAATATAAGTAATATGAAGCTGATTTAAGAGAAGCCGGACGGAGGTGCAGCGATGTTAGCAGTAAAAGATTTGGTCGAAGAATTTAACTTAAAAATATGGGGCGGAAATACAGGACTTGAGAATGAAATTTCAAGCTTTGATTTGTCGAGACCCGGTCTGGAAATTGCGGGCTACTTTTCCCATTTCTCATCTGACAGAGTACAGATACTCGGGATGAAGGAAATTTCATTTTTTGAAAGGGTGCTTTCAGATCAGGAACGGGAAGACCGTGCGAAGCGGTTGTGCAGAAAAGAAACGCCGTGTATTATCGTCACGCGCAGCCAGCAGCCGCCGCTTGAATTAATCGAAGCGTGCAACCAGACAAATACAGTGCTCCTAATAACAGAAGACAACACAACAAACTTTACAAGCCGTATTACTACGTACTTAGAAAAAAAACTGGCACCGGAAACGAATATGCACGGTGTACTGGTTGATGTGTATGGTATCGGTGTAATGATTACAGGAGAGAGCGGTATCGGAAAAAGTGAAACTGCACTCGAACTTGTTAAAAACGGTCACCGTTTAGTTGCGGATGATAACGTTGAAATTAAAGAAGTGACAAAGAATGTGCTGATGGGCTCGGCGCCTGAATTGATTCAGCATCTACTTGAAATACGCGGTCTAGGAATTATTAACGTAATGACACTGTTCGGAGCAGGGTGCATACTGTCTGAAAAACGTATTATGCTGAATGTTCATCTGGAAAACTGGATTGATAATAATACATACGACCGTCTCGGCCTTGAAGATAAAAAAATTAAAATTTTAAACTCCGAAGTAACGAAGAAAGTAATTCCGATTCGTCCAGGGCGAAGTCTCGCAGGAATTATCGAAGTGGCGGCTATGAACCACCGTCTGAATCAGATGGGGCATAACGCAGCGGTCGAATTTAACGACCGTTTAAATGAAAAGATTAAAAACAACGGAGGCAATTAATGATGATTTTAAACGCTGCCATCGATCCGGTGGCAATATCGCTCGGACCGTTGTCCATTCACTGGTACGGAATTATTATATTAATCGGTATGATACTCGGATACTTTTTAGCAAATAGAGAAACGATAAAAAAAGGACTGCCTGAAGATTTATTTATGGATTTAATGATGTATATCATTATTTTCTCACTTATCGGTGCACGCCTGTATTATGTCTTCTTCAATCTTGATTATTATTTCTTTAATCCGCTTGATATTATTAAAGTGTGGGAAGGCGGCATGGCAATTCACGGCGGTCTGATCGGTGGTTTCCTTGCCGGATTGATTTATACTCGAACGAAAGGCTACAGCTTTTTCCAGGTGGCGGATATCGCTGCTCCGAGCATACTGCTTGGCCAGGCAATTGGGCGCTGGGGGAACTTTATTAACCAGGAAGCTCACGGGGGGCCGGTAGCAAGAGAATTTCTCGAGAGCTTAATGATTCCGGAATTTATTATTAATCATATGAATATCGACGGGACATACTATCACCCGACGTTTTTATACGAATCGGTATGGAGTATTATCGGCGTTATTATCTTATTTTTAATACGTGGGAAATTACCACTCGGCCACACAGTATTAGTTTATTTGATATACTATTCAATTGGTCGATTCTTTATCGAAGGCATGCGCACAGACAGTTTAATGATCGGCGATATGCTCCGAACAGCGCAGGTTATTTCAGTAATAACGATTATTGCGGCAATCGCAATAATGATTTACCGCCAAAAGAAATACGATTTGCCTAAATACGGTGATGTATACGGCAATTACGCAGCTAAAGATGAACGGAAAACTTTTAAAAAATCATCAACAGTAGTGAATAAGAAGAAAAAAAGGAAGAAGTAGCATGAGGAAATTAACCCGGCACACCGGCTTTAAAATTAATCCGCTATGGCATCTGTACCGGACTGTATCGATTGTTAAAGTTGCTAAAAACTTTATCGTTATAGAAGCAGGACGATTTATGCCATCGACTAAACTGAAACATAAATTATACAGCCGTGGCCTGAATATGACTTTAGGCGACCACGTATCATTTGCATATAAAGCAATGCCTGATTTAATGTTTCCGGAATTAATTACAATCGGGGAAAATTCAATTATCGGCTATAATGCGACGATACTGACACACGAATATTTAACGGATGAATACAGAATTGGCAAAGTCGACATCGGAGAAAATACGATGATCGGTGCGAATACAACAATTCTGCCAGGCGTTAAAATAGGCAGCGGCGTTAAAATCGGTGCAGGCACAGTCGTTTCAAAAGATGTTCCCGATAATGCACTCGTCTACGGTAATCCGATGATAATAAGGGAGAGAACGTAATGAATAACAAAAAAGTAATCTCTCTCGATCAAAACGGAGAGCATTACTACAGGCAGGGTATTAAAAAAAGACAGCAGAATAATAAAAAAGACGCACTCCAGCTGCTTAGAAAAGCACACGATAAAAACCCGGGGAATATAGATTATTTAACGGAATATGTATACGTCATGGCTGAAAATGGATTCGGCAGTGAAGCGGAACATTTAATTATCGAAGCATTTGTTAATGATGACTATAAGGCTGAGTACTTTTATATATTAAGTCAGATTAATATTATTAAACACGATGCAAATAAAGCATTTTTATACGGAGTTCAATATTCGACATACCATCCCGATACAGATTACGATGAGACACTTGAGGAAATGTTCGAGGTTGAAATCGATGATGAGGACGAACTTGAAAAAGAGGCTGAGCGTTTTATCGGTCAGCAGATTTTCCAGCATTTATTTATGAATGCGAAAGTCGGAGAGTCGCTTGACTATCTCGATTCATTGCCGGTGGAAATACAGGAAGAACCCGAATTCAGAAATTTAAAAGCAATGGCCTATTTATTTTTAAATAAATATGAAGATGCCGAAGTGCTGCTCGAGCAGCTCCTGGAAGACGATCAGACGGATATGCATGCACTCAGTCATATGACACTTCTGCATTACCACACTGAACAGTTTGATGAGTATGAAGCGTATTTGAAAAAGCTGGAGATTGTGGAGCCGCTTGATGATGATGCACGTTTTAAAGTCGGACTGGTACTGAATTTCCTGCAGAAGTATGAGCATTCATATAAACTGCTGTTTCCGCTTTACAAAAAGAAGAAAATAATCAATTTCCAGCTGCTGCATGCGCTCAGTTTTTCGAGTTACCATCTCGGCATGTACGAAGAATCCAAAATTTACTGGACGCGCATGCAGAACTTCAATCCGGTGGATGAGAAGTTCAGTCCGTGGCACAAACAGGAAGCCGCAGATAAAATACTCGAACTGGAAAGCATGTATCTTCATGATGAAGATCAGCATAAACGTCTGCTTGCATTGTATTTAATCAGCAAAATCGAGCCGCGTGAAGCGATTATCGGTTTATCGATATGGGATCATATTGAAACGCTGGATGATTATGAAAAGCTGTATGTGACATTTTTATTCCAGGGACTGAAGCTGGTCCGTCTCGGACGGATGCATATCGGTCTCGAATTACTTTATGATTTGTCGATCAGAGATGGAGAAACATTACTGATGTGGATTAATGTGTTTCACGATCTGTACGAAAAACATAAAGAGTTTGAAGATGTTGAAACACACACCGCAGCAGCACTTTATTTATATCCGGGCGACCGGAAACTGACTAAAAAAAGTGTAGCTGAAATGTTTAACACGACTGTTTACAGATTGAATAAAGCGATAGAGAGAATAAAGCAGATATAATGATTTAAGAGCAGAAAGCCTATATAATTGTATGTAGTAATTTTTAAAAGGAGAACGATTATGGAAGAGAAAACGATATATGACGTAGTAATAATCGGTGCAGGGCCTGCAGGTATGACAGCGGCGGTCTATGCGTCACGTGCAGAGCTTAAAACGGTAATGCTTGAACGCGGTGTACCGGGCGGACAGATGGCAAACACTGAAGAAGTAGAAAACTTCCCGGGCTTCAGCATGATTACAGGACCGGAACTGTCTTCTAAAATGTTTGAACACTCACAGAAATTCGGTGCAGAGTACAAGTACGGCGATATTAAAAGCGTTGAACTTGACGGCGATATTAAAATACTGAAAACATCGTCTGAAGATATTCATACGAGAAGTGTTGTTATTGCAACAGGCGCAGAATACAAAACAATCGGCGTACCAGGTGAAGATTTGCTTCGCGGACGCGGTGTAAGTTACTGTGCAGTATGTGACGGTGCATTCTTTAAAGAACGTGAGCTTGTCGTTATCGGCGGGGGAGACTCAGCTGTTGAAGAAGGTGTATTCCTGACTAAATACGCGAGCAAAGTGACAGTAGTTCACCGCCGTGATGAGCTGCGAGCTCAGAAGATTTTACAGGACCGTGCATTTAAAAATGATAAAATTGATTTTATCTGGGACACGGAACTGCAGTCAATTAACGGCGAAAGCCGTGTAGAATCAGTAACGCTGAAAAACAAAAATACAGGCGAAGCATACGACTTTAATGCAGACGGTGTATTTATCTACATCGGTATGCTGCCGCTGACATCACCGTTTAAAGATCTTGGAATTTTAAACGATGACGGCTATGTTGTGACAAACGAAGAAATGGAGACTGAAATCCCGGGCATTTTTGCCGCAGGTGATGTCAGAGAGAAAACACTCCGCCAGATTGTTACAGCTACAGGTGACGGGAGTCTTGCAGCACAAAATGCTCAGCACTATCTTGAGAAGCTTGAAGACAACGAATAATTAATAGCATCAAATCCCCCGTCAGGGGGATTTTTCGTAACGTTATCCGTTATAATATAAATGAATGGCAATTAATGAAAATAAGTAAAATTGAGGATGTGCTTTATGAAAAATTTAATCATAATTACAGGTATGAGCGGTTCAGGAAAATCTGTTGCACTGGAAGCAATTGAAGATACAGGCTATTTCTGCATCGACAATCTTCCCCCGATTCTTATTCCGAAAGTCGTAGAATTAATGGAGTCCACTGACGGTAAAATGAACAAAGTTGCGCTCGGCATTGATTTACGTGGCAAAGAATTTTTCGATGATTTAATTCAGAAACTGGAAACAGTGCTGATTAAAGAGGATATTATGCTGCGTATTGTA
Source organism: Jeotgalicoccus sp. (assembly GCA_052093725.1). GTDB lineage: Bacteria > Bacillota > Bacilli > Staphylococcales > Salinicoccaceae > Jeotgalicoccus. The sequence continues at coordinate 11,967 of JBQDHL010000010.1, forward strand.
TTCTTAGATACGGATGATGAGAGACTCGTCAGCCGTTACAAAGAAACGCGCCGTTCTCACCCATTAAATGAAGGCGTCTCTGTCCTTGAAGCAATTCAAAAAGAACGGGATATACTCGATGACTTAAAAGGGCGGGCATCAGTTATTGTCGATACGACAGACTTGTCAGAAAAAGAACTGAGAGACCGCATATTCACTTTATACTCAGGCGGACGAGAACAGTTCTTTGCTGTTAACGTACTAAGTTTCGGGTTTAAACACGGTGTTCCAATCGATGCGGATTTAATGTTCGATGTCCGTTTCCTGCCGAATCCGTTTTACATTCCTGAGTACCGTCCGCTAACCGGTCTTAGTCAGGAAGTTTATGACTATGTAATGAAGTGGCAGGATACCGATACGTTTTACGATAAACTGTACGATATGATTAAATATCTAATTCCTCAATATATAAAAGAAGGTAAATCCCAGCTGACAATTGCGATAGGCTGTACAGGCGGCCAGCACCGTTCTGTTGCACTGTCCCGCCGTCTTGCGAAAGATTTGGAAGAAAAGTTCGCTTTTTCGGTTAACACGACCCACCGTGATGCGAGAATTGAAGGCTCTGTGAATGAAAAAGATTAAAATCGCGATTATCGGCGGCGGTACGGGCCTCGCAGTTTTATCGCGTGGATTAAAAAAATATCCAGTAGATATTTCTGCGATTGTATCGGTAGCGGATGATGGTGGGTCAACCGGAATAATCCGCGATCAGATCGATATGCCTGCACCTGGTGATATACGGAACGTCATGTCAGCTTTAAGTGAAGTGGAAAGCAAGCTCGAGCATTTATTTACTTACCGCTTTAAAAAAGATGAGATATCAGGACATTCACTCGGCAATTTAATGCTCGCTGCAATGTACGATATCAGCGGTGATTTTGCGACTGCGGTCAGTGAGCTGTCAAAAATTTTAAACGTTAAAGGGACTGTAATCCCATCGACAAACGTCAGTCCGAAACTCGCAGCAAGAATGATTGATGATTCGATTATTATCGGTGAAAGCTATATTCCTAAAGTAAAAAAAGAAATTAAGGAAATGTACTTAATACCGACGAATATTGATGCGACACCGGCTGCGGTGGAGGCGATACTGACAGCTGATTTAATAGTGCTTGGACCCGGTTCATTATATACGAGCATTATTCCAAATCTGCTGCCAAAAGGCATTGCTGAAGCTGTCGCAGAATCAAGAGGCACGAAAGTTTATGTCTCTAATTTGCTGGAACAACCGGGTGAGACGATGGGCATGTCTGCGTTTGATCACCTTTATGCAATTGAAAAGCACTTGAAGGCACGCGTCATTGACTATGTCATTTTAAACGAACAGGATGTCTATGAAGAAATGGCGGATACTTATAAAAACAGAGGTGTCCAAATTATTAGAAGCGAGCGGGATAAACTGGAAGCACACGGTGTATCAGTCGTCACACATGATGAACTGATTATCGTTGATGAAGAACGGGTTGTGCGCCATAACAATGAGAAACTCGCTGAAATTATATACGAGATTGCTATCGACGAATCGAAAACACTCGAATATTAAGGAAGATTTTGAAAGGAACGTGGTAGCATGTCATTTGCTTCCGAAATGAAAAATGAATTAACGAGAATTGAAGTGGACGAGTGCTGCATGAAGAGCGAACTCTCCGCATTGATTAAAATGAACGGTGCAGTCAGTTACTTTGATGGCCAGTGGGTCATTAATGTGCAGACTGAAAACGCTGCGATTGCTCGCCGTATTTTCTCGCTGATTAAAAATGTATACAGAATAGAAATTGATCTATTAGTAAGAAAAAAGATGAAACTTAAAAAGAACAACGTATATATTTGCCGCATTAAAAAAGAATCTAAAGATGTATTGGCAGATTTAGATATTTTTTCAGGCGGCATGCTGACGAATACAATTTCCGATGAAATCAAAAACAAGGAATGCTGCAGACGAAGTTACTTAAGAGGTGCATTCCTTGCCGGAGGTTCAGTTAATAATCCGGAAACATCGGCATATCATTTAGAGATTGGCTCGCTGTATGAAGATCATGCACAGGCAATTACAGATCTGATGAACAGCTACGAATTAAATGCTAAATATATCGACCGTAAACGCGGCTATATTATTTACTTAAAAGAGGCAGAGAAAATTGCAGAATTTTTAAGTCTTATCGGCGGTTATCAGGCACTATTAAAATTTGAAGATATTCGTATCGTGAGAGATATGAGGAACTCTGTCAATCGCCTCGTCAACTGCGAAACAGCGAATTTGAACAAAACAATTAACGCCTCGATGCGACAGGTTGAGAATATTAAATTAATCGATAAAGAAATCGGTATCGATGAACTGCCTGAGCGCCTAAGAGAAGTCGCACGTATCCGCGTTGAACATCAGGATATGACATTGAAAGAAATCGGGGAAGCTGTGTCGACCGGCACAATATCTAAATCCGGTATCAATCACCGTCTTAGAAAGCTCGATGAAATCGCAGAAAAACTGCGAAACGGGGAAGAACTCGCATTTTAAGATAAAAATTAAATAGAAAATCGCACTTGCTTTTCGGAGGCAAGTGCGATTTTTCTTTGTGTATTTACTTAGTTTTTTGTGAATCACAATAGTATTGTGTCATTATAAATCCAATATAACATTAGCTGTAAATATCTTCCATCGCCTGTTCCAGCGTTGGATATAAATATTTAAAGTCGTTATTCAGCAGTGCACGCGGATGGACTTTCTGTCCTTCAGTAACGAGAAGGGCACGTTCACCGAGTACTTTATCGATTAAGAACGAAGGTGTTTTAAAGAAGTTCGGCTTGCCGAGCACAGCGCTCAGTACTTTTGAAAATTCGTGTTGTCTGACCTGCACCGGAGCGGTTACGTTAACCGGCCCGCTGACTTCCTGATTTACACCGGTAAACAGAAGGGCATTGATGACGTCGTCAATGTGTACCCATGAATACCATTGTCTGCCTGTACCGATATCACCGCCGATGTTTGCTTTATACAACTTCTCCATCATCGGCAGAGCACCGTTCTCTTTGTCCAGCACGAGGCCGAAACGGGAATAGACGACTCTGATGCCGAGTGTTTCAAATTGGGCCGCAGCTGCTTCCCACTGGTTGACTACATCTGATAAAAAGTTCGTCGAAGATAATTTGTCGAACTCATCATATTCCACGATTTCACTTGTCGGATAATAGCCGACTGCACTCGCGTTAATAAATGCGAGCGGTTTAGTGCCTGATTGATCGAGCCATTTGTAAAGCATCCGCGTTATGTTCAGTCTGCTCGACAATATTAATTCTTTATATTCTTCTGTCCATTTCTTATTCAGAGATGCACCTGCAAGGTTGTAAACAAGATCAAAATCTTCCGGCAGCTCTTCAGCCCAGTCCAGATTATCAAAATTACTGTCGTCGTATTTAATGTAATGTATATATGGGTGTTCTGTCGTCTGCTCCTGGCGCGTTAAAATATAAACGTGATGGCGGTCTTTTCGGAATGCATGTGTCAGCTTCGAACCGATAAAACCTGTGCCGCCTGTGATGAGAATGTTCAAATTCTTTGACCTCCCAATATATAAGATTACTTTTATTTTAATTGAAAAAAGAGTTTAAGTCACGTATGTGACTTAAACTCTAAATTTACTGTTCTTATTTTTCTGGTTCCATGACATGGTCAATCAGACCGTATTCTTTAGCTTCTGCTGCAGTCATGAAGTTATCGCGGTCTGTATCTTGTTCGATTTTTTCAAGCGGTTGACCTGTACGGTCCGCTAAAATCTGATTTAATTTCTCGCGGGTTTTTAAAATGTGTTTTGCTGCGATCTCAATTTCAGTTGCCTGACCTTGAGCGCCGCCAAGCGGCTGGTGAATCATAATTTCAGCGTTAGGAAGCGCGTAGCGTTTCCCTTTAGCGCCTGCAGTTAATAGGAATGAACCCATTGAAGCTGCTAGGCCAAGACTGATTGTCTGTACATCCGGCTTAATGTGCTGGATTGTATCGTAGATCGCCATGCCCGCAGTAACACTACCGCCCGGTGAGTTAATATAAAGATAAATATCTTTTTCAGAGTCCTGAGCCTGCAAGAATAACAGCTGGCTGACTACCGAGTTTGCAACGTTATCATCGATTGCACTCCCGATCATAATGATTCTATCTTTTAAAAGTCTTGAATAAATATCGTAAGCGCGTTCGCCACGATTTGTCTGTTCAATAACCGTAGGTATTAAATTCATAATATTGCCTCCTGTTTTTGTGAACTTATTTAATTGATAATATATTTATAACACATTAGTCAAACAAGGTCAAAGGAAAGAACTCCTTCTATCTAATCACTTTATCATATTATTCAGTTACGTATTTAGTCAACAATTAGTCTTTCTTCTGCTACCTATCCTTGCTATAATGAAATGTGCTTAATTTATATTATTCTACCCCCGTGGTGTAATGGATAACACGTAAGATTCCGGTTCTTAAGATGGGAGTTCAATTCTTCTCGGGGGTGCTAACAAAGAGGTGGGGCAGTTGTCAGTCGAAGAACTAGAAACAGTCGATAAACCCGATGACAGTTTAGACGATGCCTTTGTCCGGAATGTCTTCTATGTCTGTTTAAACAGCGGGAAAATATTACTGGAAAGCGGTGCGGAAACGTATCGTATCGAAGATACGATGATCCGTATGGCGAATAATTACGGTATCGATAATGTGCAGGTCTTCGTCACAACAACAGTAATCATTCTGTCGATGAATGATTACGCACTGTCTCAAACGATTCGAATCGATGAACGTGCAAATAATTTACAAAAGGTTGTTAACATAAACGACTTATCAAGAAGCATCACAAAAGGACTGCCGATTCATGAGGCAATTAATAAGATAGAAGATATTCATGAAACAAAAATGTATCCATTCTGGCTGATAGTCTTTACCGGCGGAATGGTTTCTATTATGTTTCTTCTTCTGTTTAACGGTGTGCCGGGAGATATTCCGGTCGCTGCAGCAGGCGGTATGGTAGGGGTACTGATTACGGAAAGTATTCAGCGCTATACTAAAATTAAATTTTTCAACGAATTCTTCGCGGCATTCTTTATCGCTGTAATCTCAGTATTATATGTGGAACTAGGACCGGGACTGGAACTCGAAACGATTATTATTGCAGCGGTGATGCCGCTCGTCCCCGGTGTGCTCATTACGAATGCGATACGTGAAATGATTCGCGGACATCTGATGGCAGGCACGATGAAAGGCGCAGAAGCGTCTCTGACGGCGATTGCAATCGGCGCCGGAGTCGGACTTGTATTCATGGCGATATAGGAGGGAAACAATGTTATATGCAGTTCAGTTTATACTTAGTTTCTTTGCCTCCGCGGGATTCGGAATACTGTTTAATGCACCGAGGAGAACGATATTAGCAGGCGGTCTCAGCGGCGCATTCGGCTGGCTCGTGTACTTTATCGCGACTCAGTTAGATATTCAGGCAGTTATTGCCACGTTTTTTGGAGCAATTATGCTGACGATGCTGTCGATTATGAGCGCACGTCACTTAAGAGCACCGGTTATTATATTTATTACATGTGGAATTATTCCGCTTGTACCCGGCGGTATGGCATATAACGCAATGCGCAGTGTAGTACTGCAGAATTACGATATGGCACTTGCCTACGGATTTCAGGTAGCACTTGTGTCTATGGCCATCGCCATGGGAATTATCTCAACCGAAATGATAGATTCACTGTTGCAGACGCTGAAACGCGAACTTAAAAATATGCGGAAGAAAGAGGCTTAACCAATGCTTAATCTTACTTATTACACACGCGACAACTGTCAGCTGTGTAATGAAGGAAAACTCCAAATCAGACTGGCACTTTCTGAACTGAGAGATAACGTAGTAAAACTGACAGAAGTGAATATCGATAACGACGATGAACTGCAGGAAGAATACATGGTACGCATTCCTGTTTTAAGCGATGGCGGTAACGTGATTCAAGAAGGCGTTCTCGATTTTGTAACTATATACGATTACGTAAAAGATAATTATAAATAATATATTTCGTGAAACGGCGGACTGAAAAAGTCTGTCGTTTTTTTATGAAAATGGACTTAAAATATTTTTAATGTTTTAATAAACAGATGACATATGTATAATTAAAGTGAATATAAATTTGGAGGCGCATTCATGAAGAAGACTCTTGAAGATGTTGAATTAAAAGGCAAAAAGGTATTAATACGAGCAGATTTGAACGTACCAATGAAAAACGGAAAGATTACAGATGATACACGTATTAAAGCTGCTGTAAAAACAATTTCTTACGTTTTAGCTAAAGGCGGGAAAGTAATTTTATTTTCACACCTCGGACGTATTGAAACTAAAGAGGACAAGTATGAATATTCTTTAGCGCCAGTTGCTGAGAAGTTAAGCGATATTATGGGTAAAGAAGTTTTGTTCAGCGATAAAACACGTGGCAAGGATTTAGAAGCAGGCATCGAGGAACTTAAGAACGGTGAAGTTCTGATGGTACAAAATACGCGTTACGAAGATATGCACAACTCGAAAGAAAGTAGAAATGATGCTGTTCTTGGTAAGTACTGGGCATCACTTGGCGACGTATTCGTTAATGACGCATTTGGCACAGCGCACCGTGAACATGCTTCAAACGTCGGAATCAGCGAGCATCTACCGACTGTATCCGGATTTTTAATGCAGAAAGAAATTGAGTTTATCGGCGGAGCTGTCGATAATCCTAAAACTCCTTTCGTAGCAATTTTAGGCGGAGCAAAAGTATCCGATAAAATTAATGTCATCGATAACCTGATTAATAAAGCTGATAAGATTTTAATCGGCGGCGGCATGGCTAACACATTCTTAAAAGCACAGGGTCATTCAATCGGGACGTCTTTAGTTGAAGAAGACAATATTAAAATTGCCGAAGAGCTGCTGGAAAAAGCTGACGGTAAATTAATACTGCCTGTTGATGTCGTTGTCGCTTCAGAATTTTCAAACGAAGCAGAACACAGTAACGTATCCGTGGATAACATTCCGGATGATATGATGGCACTAGATATTGGTACAGAAACAGTTAAGTTATACGAAGAAGCACTTAAAGGTGCAAAAACTGTTGTGTGGAACGGACCGATGGGCGTCTTTGAGATGTCAAACTTTGCACAGGGTACAGTCGGCGTCTGCCAGGCAATCGCAGAACTTGAAGATGCGGTTACAATTATCGGCGGCGGAGACTCTGCAAGTGCAGCGAAAGTCCTTGGATTTGCTAATAAATTCAGTCATATTTCAACAGGCGGCGGCGCGTCGCTTGAATATTTAGAAGGTAAGGAATTGCCGGGTCTGAAGGCAATCGATAACGCTGAGGAGGAGTAAGTCTTATGCGCATACCATTAATTGCGGGAAACTGGAAAATGAATATGACAGTTTCAGAAGCGTCAGAGTTTGCTGATGAGCTGTTAAAAATTAATATGAAGGAAGGCGTAGAGGCGGCAATTTGTGCGCCTTTTATCGACTTGCCTGTACTTGTTGAAAAATTTAAAGATACTGATATTAAAATCGGTGCACAGAATGTGTACTACGAGCAAAGCGGTGCATTCACGGGAGAAATCTCAGCACCAATGCTTAAAAATTTAAGTATTGATTACGTTATTGCAGGGCATTCTGAAAGAAGAGAACTTTTCGGAGAGTCTGACAGTGACGTTAATAAAAAAGTACATGCTGTGATTGAAGCGGGCATGGTGCCGGTTATCTGCGTCGGTGAAACAGAAGAAGAGCGTGACGGCGGCGAGCATGAAACGAAAGTTGGCGGACAAGTCAAAGCGGCGCTTCATGGTATTGGACCTGAAGCGGCAGCTGATCTCGTTATCGCGTATGAGCCGATCTGGGCAATTGGTACAGGGAAAAGTGCAACGAGCGACGATGCTAACAGAATGTGCCATTTAATCAGATGTGAAGTTGAAAAACTTTATAATAGCGAGACAGCAGAGCGTGTGCGTATTCTATACGGCGGTTCTGTTAAGCCTGCAACGATTGAAGACTTAATGGCTAAAAGTGATGTGGACGGTGCGTTAGTCGGCGGTGCTTCATTGAAGACTGAAGATTATACAGCGTTAATTTCAGGAGCGGCGCAATGACGAAGCCCACAGCTTTAATTATTCTGGACGGTTTTGCTGAACGTGATGAAAAGTTCGGCAACGCAATTGCACATGCAGAAATGCCAAATTTCAAAAAATATAAGGAAGAGTACCCGAATGCGCGTTTAAGTGCCTCTGGGCTCGATGTCGGTCTGCCTGAAGGGCAGATGGGCAACTCCGAAGTGGGACATTTAAATATTGGTGCAGGACGTGTCGTGTATCAGAGTTTAACGCGTATCAACAAGTCGATTGAAGATGGTGAGTTTCACGAGAATGAAGTGTTGCTGGGCGCGCTGAAACATGCGAAAGCTCATAACAGTAAACTGCATATCATGGGGTTACTGAGCGACGGCGGGGTGCACTCGCACTACAGCCATCTGTTTGAAGTGCTGAAAATGGCTAAAATTAATGGTCTGACTAATGTACTCGTGCACGGATTTTTAGACGGGCGCGACGTGAGTAAAGCATCGGCCCTGAGATACATAGAAGAGACGGAGCGTCAGTTCGCGGACATCGGGATCGGCCGCTTCTCAACAATCAGCGGACGCTATTATGCGATGGACCGTGACAAACGCTGGGAACGCGAACAGCTTGCGTACGATGCGCTGGTTCACGGTAAAGCGAAAGTTTTCCAGACTGCATCTGCAGGTGTTGAATCAAGCTACGCTGAAGAAGTATTCGATGAATTTGTCGAGCCGTTTATCGTTAATGGACCGGACACTGTCGATAATAATGACGCAGTTATTTTTATTAACTTCAGACCGGACCGTGCGTCTCAATTGTCGGAAGCATTTACGGCCCCGGCATTTGACGGTTTCGACTGCGGCGGGAATATTGATAATTTGAAGTTCGTGACATTTACAAAATACAGCGAAGCCGTACTGGCGGATGTTGTATTTGATAAAATGGATCTGGTTAATACGCTCGGTGAAGTCGTGTCTGCTGCTGGTAAAACTCAGCTGCGTATTGCGGAAACTGAAAAATATCCCCATGTCACGTACTTTATGAATGGCGGGCGTCACGATGAATTCCCGGGAGAGTCTCGGATTTTAGTCAATTCACCTAAAGTTGCAACGTACGATCTGCAGCCGGAAATGAGCATTTATGAAGTGACGGATCAGCTGCTTGATGCTTTGGACGATAAGAATCTTGATATGGTGATTTTAAACTTTGCCAATCCGGATATGGTCGGCCACAGCGGCATGCTTGCACCGACGGTTAAAGCACTTGAAGCAGTAGACGAGAGTCTGGGTAAAGTAGTAGATAAAATTATTAGTCTCGGCGGGACTGCGATTATTACAGCCGACCACGGCAACGCTGACGAAGTATTGACGATGGCAGGCGAGCCGATGACTGCGCACACGGTTAATCCGGTGCCGGTGATTGTTACTGACAAGTCGGTAATGCTGCGTGAAGGCGGCCGTTTATCGGACCTTGCACCGACAATGCTTGATTTAATGACAATTAATCAGCCTGAAGATATGACAGGTAAGAGCCTTTTAATTAAAAGTACGTTATAATAAATTCGAACTTAACTAATAAAGGAGTAGGATGACATGCCATTAATTACAGATGTATATGCACGTGAAGTTTTAGACTCTAGAGGAAACCCGACAATCGAGGTTGAAGTGTTAACAGAAAGCGGCGCTTTTGGCCGTGCACTCGTTCCTTCAGGCGCTTCAACAGGAGAACATGAAGCGGTAGAACTCCGTGATGGTGATTCATCACGCTTCTTAGGCAAAGGTGTGGAGCAGGCAGTAGAAAATGTTAACTCAATTATTGCACCTGAATTAATCGACGGAGAATTCACTGTGTTAGAGCAGGTCTCAATCGATAAAATGCTTATTCAGTTAGACGGGACGAAAAATAAAGAAAAATTAGGCGCTAACGCTATATTAGGTGTTTCAATTGCCGTAGCGAAAGCAGCAGCAGATGTTCTCGGCCAGCCGTTGTATAAATACTTAGGCGGATTTAACGCTGTACAGCTTCCTGTACCGATGATGAACATTATTAACGGCGGAGAACACGCTGACAACAGCATCGATATTCAGGAATTCATGATTATGCCTGTCGGTGCTAATACTTTTAAAGAAGCACTCCGCATGGGTACGGAAATTTTCCACCACCTTGCGAAAGTTTTATCAGCAAAAGGTTACAGTACTGCAGTCGGTGACGAAGGCGGATTCGCTCCAAACCTGAAATCAAACGAAGAAGCATTAGAAGTAATCGGCGAAGCGGTTGCAGCAGCAGGTTATGAGCTTGGCTCTGACATCGTTCTTGCGATGGACGCAGCTTCAAGCGAATTCTTTAACAGAGAAACAGGCAACTATGAGCTTAAAGGTGAAGGTAAAACTTACTCATCTGAAGAGCTTGTTGAGTGGTACGGCGAATTAGTCGATAAATACCCGATTATTTCAATCGAAGACGGATTGGATGAGAACGACTGGGCGGGAACGAAATTACTTACTGATAAAATTGGCGATAAAGTTCAGCTTGTCGGAGACGATCTATTCGTAACAAACACTGAAAAATTAGTTCAGGGCATTGAGCAGGGCGTTGCAAACTCAATATTAGTTAAAGTAAACCAAATCGGTACGCTGACAGAAACATTCGAAGCAATCGAAGTAGCACAGCGCGCAGGATACACAGCAGTCATCTCACACCGTTCAGGTGAAACAGAAGACACTACAATCGCTGACATCGCTGTCGCAACAAACGCCGGTCAAATCAAAACAGGTGCACCATCACGCACAGACCGCGTAGCGAAGTATAACCAATTACTCCGCATCGAAGACGAATTATACGAAACAGGCACATATAAAGGCCTGGCTTCATTCTATAACTTAAACAAATAAGTGAATAAGCGAAAACCCCTCGTGAGAGGGGTTTTTGTTGTTTGAAGAAGTGAAAAAAGTGATGAAGTCGTGATAAGTACCGACAAAACTTGGTACATATCACCAAAAGGTGATGGAGTGGTGATAAGCACCGTCAAAACTTGAGACATATCACCAAAAGGTGATGGAGTGGTGATAAGTACCGACAAAACTTGGTACATATCACCAAAAGGTGATGAAACGGTGATAAGTACCGACAAAACTTGAGACATATCACCAAAAGGTGATGAAACGGTGATAAGTACCGACAAAACTTGGTACATATCACCAAATGGTACCTAGAACGATATTTTCCCTTCACGTTTATATTTATTTACTACTGATTTACTCAATGCATCTCCGCTCAAGATTGAAATCAACCGGGGAGTAATTTCCCAGTCTTTATTTAATGTCCTTAGCTCATCAATCAAAATTTCTACAACTTTTAAAGTTTTGTAAGATGATTTACAGAAGTCACATTTGTACAAATGACGATTAATTCGCTCAAGCTCCGCAACCGAATCGCACTGATAACAAAATACGCCGCAACGGAGCTCATCAAATGTTACGTTCGTCGGCAGGTCGTACATGGATTTCACGAGCCGGCGGCTGTTCAGATAATCGGCGAGTGTGCTTTGATCATAACGATTGGTGACAGAAATACTGCAAAGCCGCCGGTGTGTATTGCTCGGGACCAGCAAGTTTTCTAAATTTGGCATGTTGTAAATAGTCTGACGCGGATTTACAAAAACGAGGTGTGAGATGATATCGTAGTTAAATCCGCCTTCACGAAGCAAAAAATCGAGTGAGGTTCGCTGACGTTTGACCTGCATGCTTAAGTCTTTGTATTCCTGCCCGCCGGTGAAGTACCAGGACTTCGCACCGTATACTAAATCAAAGCCAAAGTTTTTCACTTCGAAAGTATAAACACGATCACCGGCGATGAGCACGTTATCAATCTGTACTTCGCTAAAACCGCTGGCCACTTTCATCGTCATCGCACCGCTATCAATTTTAAAACGAAAATCTTTCAAATGGTATACGTCCATGTCCCGCACGGCTTCATCGAGCAGTTTATCGAACTCGAGTTCTCCAGTATAACCGCGATGCAATTTTTCCCTTTCTTTTTCTTCGTTCTTTCCGAGAATCGTCCGCCTTTTCAAAATCTGCAGTTGTTTAAGTTTTAATGGAATTTTACGCATAGAATTAATATAACGGCTGAGTAAATTATCTCCAAATGACAAAAATTCAAAAATTGAACTTCAAAACATGCAGTTCTGACAAATCCCATCGCCGCCCCAATGTAACAACTACATTACAAAACCTGAGTTTACATTGCACAAACAGTAAATTTTTGGTACTATTTATACTGTTAATATAAATCGGAGGGGTATCTTCATGCAGACACTACTCATCGTTCTGTTAATCATCGTGTGTATTTCGCTTATCGCTGTAGTGTTACTACAATCCGGGAAAAGTGCCGGCCTGTCAGGAGCAATCGGCGGCGGTGCTGAGCAAATGTTCGGTAAGCAAAAAGCGCGCGGAATGGATCTTGTTCTACATAGAGCAACTGTAATTTTATCAGTTCTATTCTTTATGATTATGCTATTACTGACATACTTAGGTTAATACGATAAAGGGTGGGCCCGAATCCGATTAATACTGGATTCAGGCTCTTTTTTTATGTTTGGAACGATGATTCTTTAGTATCTCAGAAATTTAGCGTACAATAAAAGTAACACTATTTTGAGGTGACTTCATGAATATTAAATTACCTGAAAAATTTTATTTTAAAGAGCCGAGTGGCGATAATGCGGTTCTCCTGCTTCACGGTTTTACCGGCAACACGTCCGACGTGAGACAGTTGGGCCGGTACCTTCAGAAAAAAGGCATGACGTCTTATTCGATAAACTACGAAGGTCATGCGGAACACCCGAAGAAGATTACAGAGTCTTCTCCGTTCGTCTGGTATAAACAGGTGGTTGAAGCGTATGATTTTCTAAGAAACGAAGGCTACAGTAATATTTTCGTTGCTGGTGTTTCAATCGGCGGTGTGATGGCGCTGCGCCTTGCGTCAGAGCGTGATGTTACGGGGCTCAGCACAATCTGCAGTCCGATGTATATGAAGGAATCTTCAACGCTGTATGAGCAGTTTATCGTGTACGCAGAAAAGTATTTGAAGATGTTTGAAAACAAAACGTCTGACGAAATCAAAAAAGAAACCGAAAAACTTGAGATGACGGGGACTTTTGATGATATAAGTACGTTTATAAATATGGTAAGAGGGAATTTAGAAGATGTTAACGTCCCGCTGTTTGTGGCCCAGGCAACACATGACAAAGTGATTGATCCAAACAGTGCAAATGTTATTTTTAACAGCGCAGGGACTGAAGAAAAAGAAATTAAATGGTACGATAAAGGCGGTCACGTACTGACTATAGATGAAAGCAAGGAAGAATTATTTGAAGATATATACAAGTTTATTGAGCAGCATGAATTACAGCATTAATAATAGATATGGAGGATTACAATGAGAGACTTTAAAGAAGAAATATTAGCCATTGTAAATAGCGATGACTACAAACCGATGACAATTGATGAGTTTAAAGAATCTTTTGGCGCGGATGACTCGGATGAATTCAAAGATATGGTGAAAACTTTAGTCTCTCTTGAAGAATCCGGTAAATTAACCCGCACGAAGAAAGACAAATACATGAAGTCACCTGATTCAAACAAAGTTAAAGGGACTTTATCAATGCACAAACGGGGATTTGGATTTTTACGTCCTGAGGAAGAAGAAATCGAAGATATTTTCATTCCGCCAACAGCTGTCAACGGTGCATTTGACGGGGATACGGTACTGGTTGAAGTTGAGAAGAGTACGCGCGGCGACAAAACAGAAGGTCACGTGGTCAGCATTCTTGAGCGCGGTGTAACGAAATTTGTCGGGGAATACAGTGCAAACGTTAACTACGGTTTTGTTGTGCCTGACTCGAAAACATTTAAAACAGATGTATTTATTCCGAGAAATAACAATCTCGGTGCGATTGACGGACACAAAGTACTTGTAGAAATTACAAAGTTCCCGGAAAACCAGGACCAGGGCAATCCAGAAGGACATGTTATTCAAATTCTGGGACATAAAAATGATCCCGGCGTAGATATTCTATCGATTATTTATCAGCACGGCATCGATATCGATTTCCCTGATGAAGTTCTTGAACAAGCTGAGTCAGTACCTGACGAAATTAATCAGGACGAGACGAAAGGCAGAGTCGATCTTCGAGACGACTTTACGATTACGATTGACGGCGCTGATGCAAAAGACCTTGATGATGCTGTCAGCGTGAAGAAACTGGACAACGGAAACTTTGAACTGACTGTCAGTATTGCCGACGTCAGCCATTACATTACGAAGAATTCCCCGATGGATGAAGAGGCATATCACCGCGGTACGAGTGTGTACTTAGTTGACCGTGTAATTCCGATGATTCCGCATCGTTTATCGAATGGGATTTGTTCGTTAAACCCGCACGTCGATCGTCTGACGCTGAGCTGCCGCATGGAATTTACACCGAGTGGTAAAGCTGTCGACCATGAAATTTTCGAAAGTGTTATTAAATCGGATTACCGTATGACTTACGGTAACGTAAATCTGATGCTACAGGATAAAGATGAGAGCGTCATCAGCGAGTTCAAGGAAGTTTACGAACCGCTCTTAGAGGCCGAAGCACTTGCAGCAGCATTACGTGCTAAACGCGAAAGCCGCGGCGCTATCGATTTTGATTTCGATGAAGCAGCTGTAGTCGTCGGTGAAGACGGTACGCCTGAAGATATCGTGCTCCGAAACCGCGGTATAGGCGAGAAGATGATTGAAGAATTTATGCTTGCAGCAAACGAAGCGGTTGCAGAACACTTCCACTGGATGGATGTGCCGTTCATGTACCGCATTCACGAAGAACCGAAAGAAGAGAAACTGAATAAGTTCTTTGATTTCTTAACAGGCTTCGGTGTTGTAGTTAAAGGTAAAGGTAATCAGATTCACCCGAATGCACTGCAGGAGATTATTGAAGAAGTTAAAGGCCGTCCGGAAGAAATGGTAATTTCAATGCTGATGCTGCGCTCGATGCAGCAGGCGAAATACTCTCCGGAATCACTAGGACACTTCGGACTGTCGACTGAGTTTTATACTCACTTTACGTCACCAATCCGACGTTATCCCGACTTAATTGTTCACCGTTTAATACGTGAATATCTATTTGCAGGAAAAACTGACGCGAAGACAATACGACGCAATAAGAGCGAACTTCCGGAAATTGCTAAGCATACTTCGGAAAGAGAGCGCCGCGCCCAGGATGCTGAGCGCGACACTGACGATCTGAAGAAAGCGGAATACATGCTGAAACATGTTGGAGAGACTTTCGAAGGTGTCGTTGCCGGAGTAATGAACTTCGGTATGTTCGTTGAACTGCCTAACACGATTGAAGGACTTGTTCACGTCAGCAATATGACGGATGATCATTACAACTTCAATGAACGTGCAATGGCGATGATCGGGGAGCGTACAGGTACGCAGTTCCGTATCGGCGATAAAGTTGAAATCGAAGTGATGGGGGTTAACCTTGAAGAACGTTTAATCGACTTCAAAGTTAACGGCATGCCTGACAGAAAACGTCCGGAGAGAAAGCAGGCGCCTGTAACAATTAAAGGCGATGCAAGAGATAACAAAAAAGAAAAGACACGTTCACGTGAAAAGAAAGGGAGCTTCAGTAAAGGCGGCAAGAAAAAACCTTTCTATAAATCAGTGGCGAAAAATGGTAATGGAAAGAAGTAGAGGCATATGAGCAAAGGCAACCAGAAGACTAAGCCGCTGGCACAAAACCGTAAAGCGAGTCACGATTACTCGATCGATGGCACGATTGAAGCGGGAATGGTGCTGCGCGGCACAGAAATTAAATCAATACGCCGCGGGTCAGCGAACTTAAAAGACTCGTATGCGCGTGTTTATCAGAATGAAATGTATGTGTACAATATGCATATTGCACCGTACGAAGAGGGGAATCGCTTTAACCACGAACCTCTCCGTACGCGCAAGCTGCTTTTACACCGTAAGGAAATTATTAAATTACGGGATCATATGCAGGAGCCGGGTAATGCGATTATCCCGCTTAAACTGTATATAAAAAACGGCATGTGTAAGGTGCTTTTAGGTATTGCAACAGGTAAGAAAAAATACGATAAACGTGAAGACCTGAAGAAAAAACAAATGAAACGTGAGATTGACCGTGCAATGAAGGAGCAGTTCCGTTAATTTGGCAATGGGTTTTTATCGTGTTATAATATTAAGTGCTCGACGAAATACGTCGGTATTTAAATAATCCGGGGACGTTCCGGATTCGACAGGGGCTATTCGGGCATTTTAAGCGTGTCGGAGGTTTCGGCTTCGTCATCAACGATACTCAGTTTAATAACTGGCAAACAAAACAATTTCGCAGTAGCTGCCTAAGAGCGCTCTGCATCATCCCATGAGCTTGCCTATGGCCCGTGACGATGATCCAATTATAATAGGATACGCCCTTTAGTCTGCGGTCGGAAGACTAAAAGGAAGAGATTAATCGGACTAGCATGGAATGAGGTTCGTTCATTACCATCATCCATGTGAAACTCAATAATGGACTACACACGTAGAAAGAAATGTTGCGAGGTCTCTGGACGCGGGTTCAACTCCCGCCGTCTCCATATCAAAGACTCAATCCTTAACCGGGATTGGGTCTTTTTTTGCGTTTTATTAATATTTCATTCGAGTAATTTAATTAACCTTTAATCATTCATCTACTGATTCATAACTTTTCATGTGTAATTTGTATATTAACACATCAGAGAAAGGGAGATTCATTATGAAAATGGTAGTTATCCCGTCAGGGTTTAAGGAATGTTTAAGTTCAGAAGAGGTCGGTCGT
This sequence comes from Jeotgalicoccus sp., assembly GCA_052093725.1. Taxonomy (GTDB): domain Bacteria; phylum Bacillota; class Bacilli; order Staphylococcales; family Salinicoccaceae; genus Jeotgalicoccus. The sequence continues at coordinate 28,964 of JBQDHL010000010.1, forward strand.
TCGATTGAGAAGGGGATTAACCGCGTGAGCGAGGAACACGAAGTAACGGTGATTCCGATGGCTGATGGCGGCGAGGGTTTTGTTGAAACAATTGTTAAATTAAAAGAAGGTAAAATTATAAATACGTACGTAACAGGACCGGTGGGTGAGAAGATAGATTCGTTTTTCGGTATGTTCTATGAGAACGGGGTCAGGACAGCTGTTATTGAAATGGCAGCGATTGCCGGACTCCGTCATGTGTCTCATGATCAGAGGAATCCTTTATATACGACGACATATGGTGTCGGGGAAACGATTATTGAAGCGGTAAATAATAACGCGGAAAGAATTTTAATAGGTTGCGGGGACTCGGGTACTTCAGACGGCGGAACGGGTATGGCCGAAGCTGTAGGTGTTAAGTTTTACGACGGAAATAATGAACTCTTGAATGTTACAGGCGGTGTGGATATCGGAAAAATTAACCGTGTGGATATGTCCGATATTGATCCGCGTGTCCTCAATGTAAATATAGATGTTGCAGTGAACTGGAAAAACATACTCTGCGGTGAGCGCGGTGTGGCGAAAGTATTCGGGCCGCAAAAAGGTGCTTCAAAAGAAGATGTACAGCTGCTGTCGGATAATTTCGACCATCTGGCGAAGCTGATTCAAGAGCTGACAGGTGATGACTTATCATATGTTAACGGCGGCGGGGCATCAGGCGGGCTGGGTGCTGGACTTGCCGGATTCACGGGTGCGGAGCTTCACCCGAGATTTGATATTATACGTAAGTATATTGAGATATCGGATGCGATCGAGCATGCGGATATTGTGATTACTGCCGAAGGCTGTATTGATTATCAGACACCAAATGATAAAATACCGTCGGAAGTGGCGCGTATCGCGAAACAGTACAATAAACCTGTTATCGCGTTTGCCGGAACAATCGGGAAAAAAGCGAGTCTGAACTACGACAGTGGCATCGATGCATATGCGAGTATTATTCCGAAACCGGCAACACTTGAAAAATCCATGACAGACGCGGCGAAATGGCTTGAGAAATGCACAGAAAATACAATCAGAAAAATTATGATCGGCACACAGGTAGCACGGAATATTCAAAAATCCACGGAGCAGTCTGTTAAATGACACGGGCGCATAAAATACTGTGCATTGTATTTTTAATTATTACTGTGATGATTAGTCTGTCAGAAGAACTCGATTACTTGGGTTCTTTAAGTTTTATCATATTTATATTTGCGCTCGGCATGTTTATATTTTCCAGTTTGCCGGCGGGACTTGTCGCATGGCTAACGTTGTGTGCCGGTGTGCTGCTCGGACTGCCTGAAGAGATTATATTTGAATCATTCAATATCGATATTGTCTGGCTGATGATCGGTGCATTTATTATTGCGGAAGTACTGGTTAAAAGCGGGCTGCTCGACAGACTGACACACTGGATTGAAATGAACTGTTATACGAAAGGGCGGGTAACATTCTTTACCTTTCTGCTGATTCAGGTGCTGTCGGTTGCTGTGCCGTCGACGTCGGGAAGAGCATCGGCAATGCTGCCTGTCTACAATATTCTAAGTGAGAGATTTCATAATCATAAGAAATTTTTCGGTATGGGAATTCCGGTTCTTATTCTGATGGGTGCAAATACGACGCTGCTGGGTGCAGGGAGTCATATTATAGGTATCGGTATACTGAGTGCTCAGACAGGTGAATCGATTTCTTATGTGGAATTTCTGATTTATGGACTGCCGTTTGGCCTCATCATCGGATTGCTGACACTTCTTCTATTAAAAGTAATGTACTTTAAAGATTTCGATTATGACTTTGAAGTTAAAGCTGAACACGATAAAACACCATTTTCCACAAGAGAGAAATACGCACTGGTGCTGGCCGGCATTACAATACTGCTGTGGCTGACAGAACCGCTGCACGGTCTTGATATCGCATTTGTCACAATACTGATGAGTTTAATTATGATGCTGCCGCACTTTAAATTAATCAGCTGGAAAGAAGGGCTTTCGAGCGTGTCATGGAGTTTAATCTTTTTCGTAGCGGGTGCAGCGGCACTTGGAAAGCTGCTTGTGGATTACGGGGTTACTGATTACTTCCAGCATGTATTAATGTCTGTATTCAGCGGAATGAATTTTAATTCCGAGCTGCCGATTTTAATTATTATTGTACTAATCAGTGTATTGTCGCATCTTTTAATTACGAGTCATACGACGAGAGCGGTTGTACTGATACCGGTGTTTATCATCCTGGCCGAATCATTTAACTTAAATACGGAAGCGGCAGTGTTTATCGCGCTTCTTGGAATTAATTTCTGTGTCATGCTGCCAGTTAGCTCGAAAGCACTGCTGATATTTTATGAGAGTGAAAATCGTCCGTTTGAAACACGTGATTTGATGAAGATTGGAATACTCCTCATGCCGGTATATGTGCTGTTAATGATAATAACGTACTATATTTACTGGCAGCATATCGGGCTTTCATTAATATAATTTTTATATTTATGTTTAAGGTCTTTATGAATGGGAATATACTAACTGTACAAAAAATACTATTTAACTACTTAAGGAGTGTTTTTATATGGCAGAAAAAGACAGTAAATTAGAACAGTTAAAAGGTAACGCTAAAGAGACAGTAGGTAACGCAACGGGCGACAAGCAGACTGAAAAAGAAGGCAAGCATGAAAAAGCTGCCGGTAAAGCGAAAGAATACGTAGAAAAAGGCAGTGATAAAGCGAACGAATCTATCGATAATCTTACTGACAAGTTTAAAAAATAATATTTATCAAAAATGGAGCTGTATATAATGCGGCTTCATTTTTGTGGTTACAAGTTATATTTGGATATAATTTCAATTCGAGAGTAAGATTGAATTGGAACTAAAATATTAGGAGGCAGTTATAATGGCAGTTAAATATGAAATCAATGCAGTAAACACAGGCGGCCGTAAAGGTCATGTTACAACAGGAGACAAAGCAATCGATTCACCGGTAATTCCGCCTGATCAAAGCGGAGAAGGCGTTAACCCGGAACAGTTATTTGCTGCAGGCTATGCATCATGTTTCAATGGCGCATTCGACTTAATGATTAAAAAAGGCGGCGTTCGTAACGCAGAGCCGGAAGTTGATTTAACAGTACGTCTTGAAGAAGACGGCGAAGGCGTTAAACTTGGCGTGGATATTAAAGCTAAAGTTAAAAACATGTCTCAGGAAGACGCTGAAAAATATTTAGAACAGGCACACGACTTCTGCCCGTACTCTAAAGCAACACGCGGTAACATTGACGTGGACTTATCAGTAGAAGTAGTAGAATAATTTACAGAAGATAAAAAATCAGAGCCCGCGAGGGCTCTTTTTTGTTTTGTGCTGATGACGCTTGAGTTTTGTAGTAGTTTTGGAATTCTGTGTGCTCATTGACCGGGTAGAGCGTTTAGTTAGTCAATGAATCACGATTTATATCACGGCGGCTCGCTCCACCAAACACAAATAAAATTATTCCACTTCTACATCAAATATCGCGTGCTCACCTGAGTCATTCATCAATGGTTCGAATACAGCGACCACATTTTCAGGTGCGTTTTCTAACCCGTATGCCATTTGTCCGGTGATTGACTCACCCGGGCCAACATCGGCAGGCAGAGCGCTTTCCAGGTCATAACTCCGTGCGTGTTCACCGCCTGCCTCCAAAGTAATATCACGTCCGGCCGGAAAAGTTTCTTCAGTGCCGTTTTCATATGTAACTTCCAGGATGAGTACACCGCTGACATCGATAATACTCGTGTCATTGCGTTCGTCTGTCATAAAGGCATCGCTGATTGTTACTGTAATGCCGTCGATTTCTGCAGAGTCACCGAGCTGATAGTTATCGCTGTCTGTTTCTGCTGATTCAACTGCTTCCTCATCAGTTTCGTCGATTTCAAGTTCGCTGTCGTTATCTTCATCCTCGGCAGAAGCACTTTCTGCGGGTTCTTCAATACCGGTATTTTCATGTTCAGTATTATCATTGCATGCCGCAAGCATCAGTGCTGCGAAAGCCGACACTGCCAGCAGAATTAATTTTTTCATTTACTTTAACCCCCGGGATACTATAATGGTTTTATGATACCATTAGATTGAAATATCTATCAATCGCATTCAGTACGCACAAAGGGGAAGACTTATGAATACAACGAAAATTGTCGTCACACTTTCAGGTCATAATGACGACGAAATTAAAGCAGAGATTAATAAAGCAAAAGACAGCATAGATGATTTTGACATCGTGGAAATACGCGGGGATGTGTTTGATGCATTGAATCGCGAAGATCACGGTAAAAAGGTCCAATTTATAATCGATTCATTTAAACCGTTAAACAAAGAAATTATTTATACATACCGTACAGCGCGCGAGGGCGGCAGCGGTTCTAAAACAACTGTTGAGTATGAGGCGCTGTTAAAGGCTGTCTGCAAATCAATGGATATCGACTACATAGATATTGAAGTACAGTCAGGCGATAAAATAACTGCCTCTGTAGTTGAGACAGCACGTGAAAACAATGTAAAGTGTCTGATGAGCCATCACGATTTCAAACACACGCCGAATACTGAGGAAATCTTATCGGTTATTAATAAGATGGAAAAACTTGGCGGAGACATTTATAAAGTAGCGTATTTCCCGAAAGATAAAAGAGATGTGGAGAACATGACTGAAGCGGTTAAAACAGCGAAGACTGAGTATGGTGACAAGGTTGTCGGAATCTCCATGGGAGAGCTCGGTAAAAGCACGCGTACTGCACAGGGAGAAGCGGCATCTGTATTTACATACGGTTTTGTAGCGAGAGATGCAGCGCCTGGTCAGATTCACGTCACGGAACTGCGCAGTATATTTACAAAATAAACGATAAGCAATCTTTACATTTACTTAACGGCAGCATAATAAACAGGTGGTAGTGTAAGAGTTAGAAGATATGAAAATACAACTCTACTCCCCGGCCCCTGTGTCCGAAACCTTCCCCTGAGGTTTCGGACTTTTTTTATTTTTTACGTGTGTCTAAAATAATTTATCTGGGGTATTATAAAGGTAAGAATAATTTTTATTCGGGAGGATAATTATGATTACATTTTATGAATACCCTAAGTGCACAGCTTGCCGTAAAGGTAAAAAGTTTTTAACTGATAATAATCTGGATTTCACTGTGATCGATATGGTTAAGCATGTACCTGCTAAAGATACTTTAAAAGGTATCCTCGACAAGTCATCGCATTCAATCGATGATTTCTTCAACAAGCGGGGCACTAAATTTAAAGAACTCGGCCTAAAAGAGCGTATGAATGATCTGAGTGAAGAAGAGAAATTGGAACTGCTTACAAGTGACGGCATGCTGATAAAACGTCCGATGGTTGTGCTTGATGATGATGTATTATTAGGCTTCAAAGAAGAGAATTATAAAAATGCATTATTGAAATAATTCCGCTTGCTTAAAGTATGTTAAATGTGTAACAATGAATATGATAAGTTAAAAGGGAGGTTTTAGCGTGTCATTACCACAAGATTTAAAGTATAGTGAAGATCATGAGTGGATTAAAGTTGAAGGAAATACTGTAACAATTGGTATTACTGACTTTGCACAGTCTGAACTTGGAGATATCGTATTTGTCGAACTTCCAGAAGAAGGCGACGATATTTCTACAGGTGATTCATTCGGCAGCGTGGAATCAGTGAAAACTGTTTCTGAATTATATGCTCCAGTTTCTGGTTCAGTAGTTGCTGTTAACGAAGAGCTTGAAGACAGTCCAGAGCTTGTTAACGAAAGTCCATACGAAGGTGCTTGGATGCTGAAAGTTGAACTTTCAGATGTAAGCGAATTAGATAATCTTCTTGACGCTGCTGGTTACCAGGCAGTAATCGAGAAATAATAACTGTAACTCTGGACTTTTGTCCGGAGTTTTTTTAAACCTGTATTTATTACTTAAAGTGAATTTATATTAAAAATTTAACTAAGGGTGATATGAATGAATCTTTCTGATAAAGTACTCATTGTTGAAGGTAAAACGGACAAGCGCAGATTGGAAGAAGTGCTGGTGGAACCTGTACAGATTATTTGTACATTCGGTACGATGGGTATTTCAAAACTTGATGAAATTATTGAACAGCTTGGTGATTCTCAAATTTTTATTTTATCCGATGCGGATAAAGAAGGAAAAAAAATTCGTAAATGGTTTAAAAAACATATCAGTGAAAGTACACATATTTATATAGATCCGAAATTTGGAGAAGTCGGACGGTGTCCGCATGATTACCTGGCAAACCTCCTCTTCAGACATGGATTTTATGTAGATACGAGCCTAATAATGAAAGGTAAGTTTAATCGTGAGGGAAACAATTTCAACGGAAGATATATTAAAGAACATACGGGATAGGAAACGCTACATTATTTTCGGCTTTGCGACGATGTGTAAGACATGTGACATTTCAGAGACGATGCTGAGCGTTGTTGCTGAAACGAAACATATTTCCTACGAACGTATCAACTTAAATTTTTATACAAAATTGATTAACCACTATCAGATTCGCTCAGCGCCGGCGTTGCTGCTGTTTAAAAATGGTGAGCTCGTCAAAGAGGTTTACGCGTTTCAATCCGTCACTTATTTAAACGAAGTGCTGGAAGAATTCCTGATTGACGAACTATAAATAGTCTGATAATATAGATTTAATCAAATATTTACTCTTATCAAGAGTGGTGGAGGGATGTGCCCTTTGAAGCCACGGCAACCGTCATTGTGACAAGGTGCCAAATCACTGGATTAATGTCCATAGATGAGAGGCATAATGAACGTTAAAAAGCCTACTTATTTTTGGAGTAGGCTTTTTTTATTTTTTCTCTACGAGAGGAAGGGAATTTTAAATGATAGATATTAGTAATGTCACAAAAATATTTAAAACTAAAAATCAAAATATAACGGCAGTGGATAATGTCGGATTAAATGTTAAGGAAGGCGAAATATTTGGTGTCATCGGCTACTCGGGTGCTGGTAAGTCTACACTGATTCGTCTGTTAAACGGACTGGAGCAGCCGACAGACGGAACTGTTACCGTAACGGGTGACGAGATCAGTCAGATGACGATGAAGGAACTGCGTCAGAAACGTCAGAAAGTATCGATGATATTTCAGCATTTTAATCTGCTCTGGTCACGGACAGTGGTTGAAAATATCAGCTTTCCGCTGGAAATCGCAGGTGTGCCGAAAAAAGAACGTCAGACACGAGTTGCTGAATTAGTCAGACTGGTTGGACTTGAAGGTCGCGAAAATAACTATCCGAGCGAACTGTCGGGCGGACAGAAACAGCGTGTCGGTATTGCGAGAGCATTATCGAACGAACCGCAAGTACTGCTGTGTGATGAAGCAACAAGTGCCCTCGATCCGGAAACGACGGATGAAGTACTTGATCTGCTCGTTGATATTACGAAAAAGATGAACTTAACTATCGTCTTAATAACGCATGAAATGCATGTCATCAGAAAAATATGCGACCGTGCAGCTGTAATGGAAAACGGTAAAGTTGTTGAAGTCGCTCCAGTCATCGAATTATTCCAAAATCCTCAATCTAACGTAACGAAACGTTTCGTTAAAGATGATATTTCCGATGATGACCATACGGTTGCAATAGAAGAAATTAAAGAAGCATTCCCGACATCGACCATCGTCAAACTGACGTTTGTCGGTACGCGTACCAAATCTCCGATTGTGTCACAGGTTATCAGAGATTACGGACTCGATGTGAATATACTGTCCGGGAACATTAAACAGACGAACCAGGAATCATACGGGCATCTGTACATAGCCCTTGATATTAATCAGGAAACACTCGAGAAAATTACAGCTGAGTTTAAAAAGCATGACGTCACGCTGGAGGTTGAAAGCAAATGAATGAATTTCTAACAGCATTTAAAGAAATGTTCGCCTTCGAAAACGTGAAATGGGATACAGTTCTTGAAGCGACTTACGAAACAATTTATATGACAGTAATCGCAACAGCACTCGCGTTTGGTATCGGTTTAATTCTCGGCATTATTCTCTTCTTATCGAAAAAGAATGACAAGGGAATATCAAAACCAGTTTACGGGGCAACGTCATTTATCGTTAATCTGTTTAGAGCGATTCCTTTTATCATTTTAATTATTTTAATTATGCCGTTCACGAAAGCAATTATGGGGACGGTAATGGGCTCAAACGGTGCGCTGCCTGCGCTGATTATCGGTGCAGCACCATTCTTTGCACGTCTCGTTGAAATTGGTCTTAAAGAAATCGACAAAGGTGTTATCGAAGCGGCTGAGTCGATGGGTGCGAATACGTGGACTCTCATTTGGAAAGTGCTGATTCCGGAATCACTTCCAGCATTAATTTCAGGAATTACAGTGACATCAATTATGCTAGTCGGTTCAACTGCAATTGCTGGTGTTATCGGTGCAGGGGGACTTGGTAACCTGGCATACATGGTCGGCTTCACAAGAAATCAGCCGGATGTCACACTCGTAGCAACTGTAGTAATTCTGGTCATCGTTTTTATCATCCAGATTATTGGAGACTATTCTTCAAGAGCAGTCGATAAACGCTGATCTACAAATAAAAACTAAATTGAAAAGAGGCTGTCACATGAAGAAAATATTTGGTATTGTCACTCTGTTTGCACTCGTATTAGTTTTAGCAGCATGCGGTAATAGTTCGGAATCAGAAGAAGGAACGGACGAAAGTGCTGAAGGCGAGCCGGCTGAAATTTCAGTCGCGGCATCACCTGCACCTCACGCAGAAATTCTTGAAAAAGCAGCAGAAATTTTAGCTGACGAAGATATTACAGTGAACGTGGAAATCGTTAACGACTACACAACACCTAACAGACTATTAGCTGACGAAGAAGTGGACGCTAACTTTTTCCAGCACACACCTTACTTAGACGGAGAAGTTGAATCACACGGTTATGAACTGGCAAGTATCGGAAATGTACATATTGAACCAATGGCAGTTTACTCAAACGACTATGATTCATTGGAAGATATTCCAGACGGATCAACAATTTTAGTATCTAACAACCCGGCAGAAGAAGGACGATTCCTATCATTCTTCGTTAATGCAGGATTAATTGAAATCGAAGAAGGTATCGAAATTCAGGATGCAACATTCGATGATATTATAGAAAACCCGCACAACTTCGAATTCGATAACAACACTGCACCAGAACTTCTTGTAAACATGTACGAAAACAACGAAGCACCGGCAGTAATCATTAATGCTAACTTCGCAATTGATGCAGGATTAAACCCAGTTGACGACTCAATAGTTGTGGAAGAAGGCGACTCACCATACGCTAACTTAATTGCTGTAAGAGCTGGCGACGAGGAACGTCCGGAACTGCAAAGACTGATTGAAGTGTTACAGTCGGAAGAAATGGTAACATTCATTGAGGAAGAATTCGGCGGTACGATTATACCGGCACAATAATATTGGTGAAAGGCATCCTGCATTGGGGTGCCTTTTTTAGTTGAGTTTCTTTTGCGGCGTCGGTTCACAACGGGGAATCGCTGTTGTCATTCGAGGTGTGTTGGTTTACAACGGGAGCACGCCGTTGTCATTCTAGTTGTGTCGGTTCACAACAGGCAATCGCTGTTGTCATTCTAAGTGCGCCGGTTCACAATAGGAAATCGCTGTTGTCATTCGAGGCGAGTTAAACAAAAAGGAACGACCTTTACCAGGCCGTTCCTCAATCCAATCTATATAGTAAGTACAATCATCAGCATAAACAGTGTAATCAGATATACTAATGAGTATTTTAAATTCAAACTTGCCCAGAGCTGTTTATTAACTGCACTGTAGCCTTTAACTGAAAGAACAATCCAGCCCAGTGTTAACGCCATCGATACGGTAAAGAATATCCAGCCGAATGTTCCGAGTAATAAAAACGGAACTGGAAGCAGTGCGATAACGTAATACAGATTTTGTCTAATTGTCGCATTGACTCCGATAACTACAGGGAGCATCGGCACGCCGGCTCTCGTGTAATCTGCAAGACGTTTAATTGCGATAGCCAGCGTATGGGGTATCTGCCATATAATTAATATGTAGAATAATGCTATCGGCACGACGTGATATGCAGGTGCAATGACTGCCCAGCCGATTAGCGGTGTAAATGCACCGGAGATACTGCCGATAATCGTGTTGACTGTATATCTTCTTTTAGACCAGAACGTATATAAGACAACATAGAAGAACCAGCCCAGGAATGAATAGATTGCTGCTTCGATTGTTGTTGACATCATGATTGCCATGCCGATAGTTGTCGTAACAATTGCGGCAATGAGTACACCTTTTAAAGAGAAAGACCCGGTTACGGTCGGACGGCGCTGTGTGCGATCCATTTTTTTATCGAGATCGTATTCGAACCAGTTATTGAACATCAATGCACCGGATATAACAAGTGTGCTGCCGAGCATCGTTAAAATGAATAGCAGCCAGTGGTCGTTAAAGTTCTCGCCGTTAAAGTAAAGTGCCAGCCAGTATGCTGTAAATACAGGAAGTACGTTAGCGACAAGGACTTTACCTTTTAATAGGTACTTTATATCGGTTAATAACTTTATAAGTTTTGACGAATTATCGGTTGAAATATTATTATTATTCAAAAAATTCCCTCGCAAATGTTGTAATCGTTTATAGTACATTATACCAGTACTGACTTATTCGTGAAATACAGGAATAGATAAATTATGTGAACTAAAATGTTTTTGGTAATAAAATACAGGGTATAAGTTAAATTAACAGGAGGAGGAGAGCTTTAATGGAGAACAATGAACAGTCCCACAACAATATAGTTCATAACGGTTTTGATAAAACACTCGTTATTATTACGTACGTGTTAATGTTTTTCACAGCTGTAGTCGGACCATTAATTGTTTGGGTAATTAAAAAAGATGATGATCCAGCAACAGAAGTTGCTTTACGGAATTTAGTAAACTTCGGTATTTCATACACGATTTATTTATTTATTGCAGGTTTAACGACGATAATTCTAATCGGTTTTGTACTTGCACCGCTGATTGCGGTCGCATTCTATATATTTATCATCATCGGTATTGTTAAATCATCGGACGGTGAGATTTACAAAGCACCGTTTACGATTGATTTTATAAAGTAAAACCCCTTTGCCAGGCAGCAAAAGCTGTCTGGTTTTTTTATTTTGTGAAAAAATAAGAAATGTTTTTTGT
>JBQDHL010000011.1:0-39751 GCA_052093725.1 Jeotgalicoccus sp.
TAAGGTCCAATCGCTTCAAAAGAACAAACCGATAAAACTGCTGACTGAAGCGGATTTACACGTCGACTGACAATCTGCTGGAAGTTATCGACAAGCTGTGAAGCTATTAAAATACTGTCTTTTGTATCCTGCGGCATGGCTCCGTGTCCGCCTTTACCAAGAATCGTTACTTCAAATGAATCTGAAGAAGCTTGAAGTTCATCAGTTCTGTAGTTAATTTCATATAAAGGCATCTGAGCCTGCAAGTGAGTACCAAAGATTACATCGACACCTTCAAGTGCACCATCTTCTATCATCGGCTTGGCACCACCTGGCGGCAATTCCTCAGCATGCTGATGTATAAACACCACATTGCCGTGAAGTTCATCTTTATGTTTATTTAAAGCTTTTGCAACACCAAGCAGCGTTGCTGTATGTCCATCATGGCCGCATGCATGCATGACGCCGGCATTTACAGACTGGAATTCCAAATCTGTTTCTTCATGTATTGGAAGAGCATCGAAATCTGCACGCAGTGCCACGGTAGGACCATCGTGAGATCCTTTTAAATATGCAAGGACACCATTACCGCCAACTCTTGTTTTAACTTCGTGCCCTAATTTTTCATGGAATTCAGCAATATATTTCGGTGTTTCTACTTCTTCGAATGATAATTCCGGATACTTATGTAAATGTCTTCGTATCGATATCATTTCCTCGTTCAACCCGTCGAGCGTTGTAAATAAGTTATCCATTTTCCCATCCCCTTTGTTTAATTTAAAGCTTGGATAATGACAAAGTATAATCTTAATTATTTACCAAGTCAAAATAATCTGAAAATGATTAGAATTCGAATAAAATGCATAAAAATGACAGAAGCAGAGAACTGCTACTGTCTAAGTTGATGAACTATTGTTCAAGTGATCTATCAGTTTGGCTTCCGTCTGCTCACTGCCAATAATATACCGGATTATAAATTGAGCAGCGAGTGTAATATCAGTCTCGCTGTAGGGGAGATCTTTAGTATGGACGAGAAATTTATCGTACAGCTCATTAATATTGAATTGTTTCATGAGTAACAAATTGCGGTATTTCTCAATCGTATAGTTATCGATGTTAAAGAATTCATCGTGTTTCATCTTCGAATCAAGCTGTTTATACCGGTTGATGGACTCCAGAACAATCAGCATGGAGAACTGATTTAAATGATACAGACTCTGTTCAGTGTCATGTAATTCACTGCTGTAGTACTCCGACAACAGATGATGGCATTTAACTGCATCGTATTTATTAGGTTTCTTAATGTTTGAGGCAATTTTAAGTTCATGCAGTGCAATAATAATTTCAGAGGCATTCATATAAGGATGTTCGGTGTAGTAAGAATAAGCTTCCTCAATACTGATTGGTCCATGAAGACTGATATAATTTATAAAAACAGTATCGTGCAGAAATGTCTCGAGAGACTTATCGACGATGTATATGCCGTTGATATCGAGTGCTGTTACGTCGATAAACTCCTGATGCTCTTTCACACGTGTTATTAATTCTTTTTTGTTCCCCGAGACTTTAATGCCTGAATTTTTAAGTAAATCTTTTATAATAGGGACTGTAAACTTAGTTAGGGTGACAGATAAATCGTATGATTGATAAACAGCACCTGTATTAATCAGCTGATTTAAAAGGTGCTGTGGATCGCGGTTGTATTCAATTAGCCAAAAATCATGCTGGAGAGCTTCCTTTTCAGTTTTACCTTTCACATAATGTAAAAACAGTACTTCAACAGCATTCAGTTTCATATATATCACACCCTGTACAAACGTATGTTCGCATATTATTATAAATGAATCAATGGATTATGTCAGTTAATTACTATTTTAAAAAGGTGGAGAACTATGACAGAACATAAGATTTATAAAATGAGTTTCAGTACTGTATACCCGCTTTATATTAAAAAAGTTGAGCGTAAAGAAAGAACGAAAGAAGAAGTGGATGAAATTATCCTTTGGTTGACTGGTTATTCAAAAACAGAGCTTGAAGAGCAAATTGAAAAAGAAGTAAACTTTGAAGAATTTTTCGAACAGGCACCGGCATTGAATCCGGCAAGAAGAGAAGTTAAAGGCGTGATCTGCGGTGTCAGAGTCGAAGAGATAGAAGAACCGCTGATGCAGGAAATCCGCTACATGGATAAGCTGATTGATGAGCTGGCGAAAGGCAAGAAGATGGAGAAAATATTACGCTAAACAATTAAATTGAGGTCGCTAAATACTTGTGTTATATTATAAAGCGTAATTATTACGATTTATAATATAAGGAGAGCTGATATGGCCAAAAAATCAAAAGTAGCAAAAGAGTTAAAGCGTCAGGAAATGGTGGAACAATATAAAGATTTGAGAGCGGAAATGAAAGCGAACGGTGATTATGAAGGGATTAAGAAATTACCGAGAGACTCATCGCCATCGAGACTAACAAATAGATGCCAGATTACCGGACGCCCGAGAGGTGTCGTCAGAGACTTCGGTCTATCACGTATTAAGTTCAGAGAACTTGCACACAAAGGACAGATTCCTGGTGTGAAAAAAGCGAGCTGGTAAAATTTTTAAACACTGCATGAACTGGGTTAAAATCCGGTTTGTGCAGTTTTATTTTTATTTAAAGAGTGAAAAAAATGATTTTAATGAAATATAATATTAGAATAATTGTAAGGACTAATCAAAGGGGGATAATTCTCATATGGCAACTGCAGCATTGAAAAAACGCGTTCAGGAATTTCTGAACGGAGATAAAGGACTATATATTAATGGAAATTATGTTCCGTCAGCGAGCGGAAAAACATTTGATGTATTCAATCCGGCAACGGAAGAGTTTATAATCAAAGTATCAGAAGCTGATGAGTCTGATATCGATAAGGCAGTACAGGCTGCAAGAGAAGCATTTGATAACGGTGAATGGACGCAGATGGAGGCGGTAGAACGCTCACATATTATTTATAAACTTGCGGATCTGATGGAGGAACATCGTGAAGAACTAGCACAGCTGGAGGCACTAGATAATGGAAAACCTTATATGCAGGCGCTTGAAGATGATGTCGACGGGACGATTCAACATTTCAGATACTATTCGGGATGGGCAACTAAAATTACAGGTCAGACAACAAATTCACTGAATGATTACCTCACATACACAGTGCATGAACCTGTAGGTGTTGTCGGGCAGATTATTCCATGGAACTATCCGCTTGCAATGGCAGGGTGGAAACTTGGAGCGGCACTGGCTGCCGGCTGTACTGTTGTAATTAAACCGGCTGAGGAAACGCCGTTGTCGTTATTATATGCAGCTAAATTATTTAAAGAAGCAGGATTCCCTGATGGTGTTGTCAATGTTGTACCGGGGACAGGAAGTGTTGCAGGCAACTCAATTGTGACGCATAAAGGTATCGATAAAGTTGCATTTACGGGTTCTACTGAGACCGGTCGCTTAATTATGAAAACTGCTGCAGACGACATTAAAAGTGTAACGCTTGAACTTGGCGGGAAATCACCGGCAGTAGTTCTGGAAGATGCTGATCTTGATGCAGCACTTGACGGTATGTTTGATGGGACGATGTATAACTCCGGTCAAAACTGCAGTGCAACAACACGCATTTATGTACAGCGTAAAATCTACGAAGATGTACTGTCATCATTAAAAGAAAAAGCCGAAAAGGCAGTTGTTGGACCAGGACTTGATGAAGGTACTGAGTACGGACCATTAGTGTCAGAGAAACAATTAAATACTGTTCTTGGCTACATTGAAAAAGGTAAAGAAGAAGGTGCGAGATTACTCGCCGGCGGTTCAAGAAAAGGTGACAAAGGTTACTTTGTTGAACCGACAATTTTTGCTGATGTAAAAGACGACATGACAATTGCGAGAGAAGAAATATTCGGACCGGTAATGTCAGTACTTGTTTTCGATGAAATTGAGGAAGTAATTAAACGTGCGAATGACAGCGACTATGGTCTCGCTGCAAGTGTATGGACAGAAAGTATTAAGAAAGGTCATCATATCGCAAGTAAACTGAAAGCCGGAACTGTATGGATCAATGACGTAGGTCTTGAAATGGAAACTATGCCATTTGGCGGGTATAAAAAATCTGGTATAGGAAGAGAAATGGGCGGGGAATACGGTATTTCCAACTATATCGAAGTGAAAAGTGTTTTTGTAAATTACAAGATAGATTAATTTCATCATAAAAGAACAGGGGATTATAAAATGAAAATTTATTTAGCAAGTCCATTTTTTGACGAAGAACAGGTTGCACGTGTAAAACGCGTGGAAAAAGCTCTGGCAGATAATCCAACGGTAACGGAAGTCTTCTCTCCGCGTTCGCAGCAGGTTGAGCACCTGGAACATGGTTCTGATGAGTGGCGCGATTTTGTATACAACAACGACATTAAGCATATTGAGTGGTGTGACGCTGTTGTTGCGGTTCATGACTATGTGGGAGAACACGTTGACCCGGGTACTGGTTTTGAAATCGGCTACGGCAAGGCATTGAATAAATTTATTGTTCTCTATCAGGAAAAAGATCCTGTAACAGAAGCGCCGGTCAACCTGATGCTGACAGATTCACTGGATGTGTATATTCAGGATATCGATAAACTTGCTGAATATGATTTTAATGAAAAGAAGAGAAACAGATTTGAAAACTACAGCTTTGCGCCTATAGCTAAAGAAAAATAAAGTTTTTACAGCATATTTTCTGAATATGCTGTTTTTTTATGTTATAACAGACTGTAAAGTGAAATTGCCGATGGAAAGTTACCACAGCATATAAAAATACATAAAGCAGGTGGCAGAGATGTCTTTTGATAACCATATCGCAACATTGAAATACGCTTTCCCGAAAACTATTCCGATTCTTGCCGGGTTTTCATTCCTAGGCATTGCTTACGGAATTTACATGAACTCGCTTGGATTTGGACCATGGTATGCAATTTTAATGAGTATATTTATTTTTGCAGGTTCGATGGAGTTTGTAGCCGGCAGCATGCTGCTCGGTGCATTTAATCCGCTCAGCGCATTTCTGCTGACACTGATGATTAATGCGAGGCATCTGTTTTATGGAATATCCATGCTCGATAAGTTCAGAGGTGTGGGAAAGAAGAAGTATTATTTAATATACGGAATGTGTGATGAGACTTTCGTTATTAACAGTACTGAAAAAACACCGGCTAATATTAATTCAGGATGGTTTATGTTTTACGTTACCGTGCTGAACCAGCTGTACTGGGTAGGCGGTACAACGATAGGAAGTCTGTTCGGCTCTGCCGTAACGTTTAATACAGAAGGACTGGAATTTGTAATGACCGCGCTGTTTGTCGTGATTTTTTTGGACCAGTGGATGAAGGAACGATACCATGTCAGTTCAATTATCGGAATTGTGGCATCTGTATTAAGCCTTGTTATCTTTGGTCCTGAGAACTTTATCATCCCGGCGATGGTATTGATTTTAATTGCACTGACTCTAATTAAAAAAGCAATCGCTAAAAGAGAGGTGATCTCGTAATGACATTAACACAGCAAATTATCATTATCGCCTGTGTCGTACTTTGTACCCTGACGACGAGATTCCTGCCTTTTATAATATTCAGCAGCGATAAAGAAACCCCAAAATACATAAAATATCTAGGCTATATGCTCCCGCCGGCAGTGTTTGGCCTGCTGGTGGTCTATTCATTAAGAGAAGTGGAAGTTACTTCAGTCAGCGGATTTCTGCCGGAACTGCTCGCAGTCGGACTGATAATTATTCTGCATTACTGGAAAAAGAGTATGCTTCTGTCGATTGCAGGAGGTACTATATTTTATATGATATTAGTGCAGATGGTGTTTTAGTAAATTTAAAAATATCCGGTATTCTAAAATAGAATGCCGGACATTATTTTATAAATTCTTATACAAGTTCTTACGTCTGCTTTCAAAAATAGGAATATCAGTACGGACCTGATCGATATAATCCAGATCAATCTCGGTAGTGACGACCTCTTCAGTATCTTTCTCCGCTTCAGCCAGGATTTCTCCAAATGGATTGATTATCATTGAACGGCCTGCGAACTCAGTACCGTTACTCTGTGTGCCGACAGTGTTACTGGCAACGATATAACACTGATTTTCAATCGCTCTTGCTTTAAGCAGTATCACCCAATGTTCTGTCCGTTCAATTGGCCATTCTGCAACGACGAATATAATTTTTGCGCCTGACAGTGATAAGTCTCTGAACAGTTCAGGGAATCGAAGATCATAACAGATTACCAAACCGCATGTTTCTCCGTAAATCTCAAAAACTTCTGCAGATTCATCTCCACTTTCAAGATACTCAGGTTCATTTAGCATCGGTACTAAATGCATTTTTGAATACTCGTGAATCAGTGCTCCATTGTTATCAACTGTAAACGCCGTGTTGTAAACGCCGCTTTCTCCATATTTGTTTGGAATTGAACCGGCAACAACTGTCACATTATTATCCTGGGCCAGCTTAGTAATAAAGGATTTTACTGGATTCAGATTTTTTGCTGCGTAGTCATCAATATTTTCAAGGTCATAACCCGACGTCCACATTTCAGGGAGTATAACGACATCAGTATTACTTAAATCAGTTTCGGAAAACAGGCTGCCGACCTTATTCAAATTCGCTTCTATATCACCGTCGATGACTTGAAATTGAAAGATTTTAATTTTCATATAGGAACTCCTTTAGCTGTTTCGTAATTTAACTCTACAGTATACATAGAAAAAAACGATGTAAAGAAAAGTAATTCCTCACTTGCAAATAACATAGTGAGATAGTATGATTTGAGTTATATTTAATATCAGAAAATTCAACCAATATAATGGAGGATTCTTAATGACTAACGAAAATTGGAATTTAGAAACTTTAACGATACATGCAGGTCAGACAATTGATGATTCAAAATCACGCGCGGTGCCTATTACACAAACGACAAGTTATGTATTCGACGACACGCAGCATGCACAGGATTTATTTTCTTTAGCGAAGCCTGGCAACATTTATACGCGTATTATGAACCCGACACAGAATGTTTTTGAAGAGCGTATCACTGCACTTGAAGGCGGAGTCGGTGCTTTAGCGACATCTTCAGGTCAGGCTGCAATTCATCTGTCATTACTTAACATTGTCGAAAATGGTGATGAGATTGTCGCATCTGCGAATCTTTACGGCGGTACATACAACCTTTTAAATGTAACGTTTAAAAAAATGGGAATTAAAACTCATTTCGTTGATCCAGCAGATCCTGAAAACTTTAAAGCAGCTATTAACGATAAAACACGCGCTGTATTTGCCGAAACGATTGGTAACCCGCGTATTGATGTTTTAGATATTGAAGCGGTTGCGGAAATTGCACACAGCAACGATCTTCCATTAATTGTCGACAGTACATTCGCAACACCGTATTTACTTCGTCCATTTGAACATGGTGCAGATATTATCGTCCATTCAGCGACGAAGTTTATCGGCGGACACGGAACTTCAATCGGCGGTATTATTGTCGACAGCGGGAAGTTCAACTGGGATAACGGTAAATTCCCAGGGTTAGTTGAACCGGATGAAAGCTATCACGGTGTATCTTATGCGAATGATATCGGACCGGCAGCATACATTACTAAAGCACGTGTTCAACTATTACGTGACTTAGGATCTGCAGTATCACCATTTAACGTGCAGCAGTTCCTCTTAGGACTTGAAACACTGCACCTCCGCATGGAACGTCATTCCGAAAATGCACAAAAAGTAGCGGAGTATTTAGAACAGCATTCTAAAGTGAAATGGGTAAATTATCCGGGACTTGAAAGTAATAAGTATCATGATCTCGGTAAAAAATATCTGCCGAAAGGACAGGGAGCAATACTGACATTCGGTATTGACGGTTCAGTAGATGAAATTGCTAAATTCGTCGACGGGCTTGGGCTGTTCTCATTAGTCGCAAACGTCGGTGATTCAAAATCATTAGTCATTCACCCGGCATCGACAACACACCAGCAGTTATCTGAAGAAGAACAAATCGCTTCAGGAGTACTGCCGGAATTAGTACGTCTGTCTATTGGAACAGAAAATATTGATGATATACTCAGCGACCTGGAACAAGGGCTTAAAGAAGTATAAAGGAAGCCGCGGGAGAATATCTCGCGGTATTTTTATTTAAATAATAAAGAAAATACGAGAACTGCCGGTCTGATTTAAAAAAACAGGGTATAGAAGCTGTGAGTATAAATTTTGGAGGTATGGTGAATGAGCATAAACAGCTGGTCGAAAAACCTTGTGATTGAGCACTGGCCAAAACGCGATCCCAATTCCCACAAAAGCAGTCACGGCAAAGTCGGAATTATTGCAGGAAGCGAATTAATGCCTGGTGCAGCAGCGCTTTCTGCCGGTGCAGCTGTTGAAAGCGGAGCTGGTTTAACGACTGTTAACACTGTCAGGTCTGTCATTCCGATTGTTGCATCACATGTACCTGAAGCGACGTTTTACCATAGGGATGATGAGTTGAACGGTTTTCTCGAAGATAAAGCTGCGGTCGCAGCGGGACCTGGTCTTGGACGTTTATCGGATGATATTATCGAAGATTTAATTACTAACTTTAACGGTCCATTAGTCATTGATGCGGATGGTTTATATGACCTGAACAGGCACGAAGCGCTGATCAGAAAACGTGAAAGTCCATTAATCATTACACCCCATGCTGGAGAGATGGCACGGATTATTAATAAGGATATTGATTATGTTAATGACAACCGTTATGAAGAGGCGAAGAATCTGGCGGCGGATTATGGTATCTACGTTGTGCTGAAAGGTCCGGAAACGATAGTAGCAAAACCGGATGGTGCATTATGGGTGAATCAGACGGGGAATTCAGGACTTGCAAAAGGCGGAACAGGAGATGTTTTAACCGGCATGGTTCTTGCATTTATCGGCCAGAGTAAAGACATTCAGCCTGCAGTTTCAAATGCGGTGTATATGCACGGCTATGCTGCGGATTATTTAATCGAGCAGGGTGTCGCAATTGAAACGGTGACCGCATCAAAAGTCATCAGTGTTTTAAGCGAATCATTTCAGGCAGCATTAAATTAAAACTTTTAAATCATTTTGGACAGGGTAGTTGAGTAACAGACGAAATTGTTTTTCGAAATAAATAATAAAGGGGATTTATAGTTATGAAGGAAAATATTTATGGGAACATACCATGTTTTTTAGGTGCGGAAAACCTTGTTAAGAAAGGTGAGTACGATACAGATGTTATTTTCTACGGTGCACCGTTTGAAGGAGAAAGTACATGGGGCGACTATACAGGTGTTGAACTTGGACCGAAACAGATTCGTTCTTCATCAGCCCGTTACAGTGGATATTTACCGGAACTCGATCACGTTGACGTAAAGGAACATCTGACTTTTGGGGATGCTGGAGATATCCCGTTTGTCGCACACGATAACGAACAGTCTTATCAGAACATCGAAGATTTCTCTGCTGAGTTATGGAAAACAGGTAAATTTCTCGTTGGTTTCGGCGGAGAACACGGCGTTACCTATCCGATTCTGAAGTCACTTGCTGACAGCGGCAAAAAAGTCGGCATCATTCATTTAGATGCACACTACGATAATATGCCGGATCACGAAGGTGAGCTATATGCACGCAGTACACCGTTTATGAGATTATATGAGACTGAAGGCATACGTAACGAATCGATTATTCATACAGGAATTCATGGTCCGCGGAACAAACCTGAAACGGGCCGTCATGCTAAAGAAAACGGTGCAGTCACGATTACGATAAACGATATTAGAGAAACGAAAGATTTACGTGCTTATGCAAAAGAGATTTACGATATGGCAGCGAAGGATGTCGATGTAGTTTACTTATCAATTTGCAGTGATGTTCTCGATTTTGCATACAATCCGGGCGGCCCTGTGGACGGTAACGGTTTAACATCTTATGAATTACTCACATTAATTCACGAATTTGGCCAACACGGACTCGTCGGTATGGATTACGTTGAAGTCTATCCGATGATGGATGCAAATCAGCATTCGGCACATTTCGTCAGTTACGCAGTGCTTTATGTACTTGCGGGGCACTTAAAACATTTAGGTAAAATCTGATTAACCAGGGGATGGGATCTTGATGAACAGATTTAAGGAGATACTAAAAGCTCTGGGCCCGGGAATGATTATTACAGCTTCATTCATTGGTCCGGGTACAGTAACAACAATGACACGTGCCGGAGCCGGTTTCGGATATAGTATATTATGGGCGGTTATATTTTCAGTGATTGCAACAATCGTGCTGCAGGAAATGATTATCCGTCTGGCTCTCGTAACAAGACGCGGTCTTGGAGAAGCAATTTACGACCTATTTAACAATACACTTGGGAAATTTCTTGTCGTGTGGATTTCTATGATTGCAGTTGCAATCGGGTGTGCGGCTTACATGAGCGGTGATTTACTTGGTACATCACTCGGACTTGGTTATCTGCTTGGTATACCTACAAATATACTCGCACCAATCGTCGGTGTATTAATATTAACGATTGGTTTACTCGGAAGTTACAAAGTTATAGAGAAAATTATGCTCGGTTTAATGGTGATCATGGGAGGGACGTTCATTACGACAATGTTCCTTGTTAAACCGGACTGGAGCGAAGTATTCGGCGGTGCATTCATTCCATCGATTCCGGACGGTTCGATTATTATGGTAATTGCTTTAATCGGTACAACGGTTGTCCCGTATAACTTCTTCCTTCACGCAACAGCGGTACACGAACGCTTTGACGGCTTGAAAGATTTAGCGCTGGCACGCTGGGATACAATTATCTCGATTACAATCGGGGGCATTATTTCAGCAGCGATTCTAATTTCGGCCGGTACATTAATTTACGGCCAGGAAGTTGATAATGTCGTCGCACTTGCAGGGCCGCTTGTCCCCATACTTGGAGATGTATGGGCACCAATATTTATTAGTATTGGTTTGTTTGCTGCAGGTTTCTCATCTGCACTGGCATCACCGATGGGAGCAGCAGCAACAGTCAGTTCTTTCTTTAAATGGGAAGGCGGCATGAAAAATAAGAAATTCAAAATGATTTTCGGTCTGGTTATTTTAATCGGTGTGGTTACATCAGCAATCGGTTTTGAACCGCTTGAAGTGATACTGCTTGCTCAGGCGCTGAATGGTATTATTCTGCCGCTGATTGCGATTCTGATTTATATAATCGTTAATAAAAAAGGACTTATGGGCAAACATAAAAACGGTCCGATTTTAAACGTTGTCGGCTTTTTAGTTGTGGCAGTCGTCTCATTCTTAGGGGTTTACAGTATGATCGATGCAGTCACAACGTTCTTTGGATAAGAATTATAGCAATGGTCCCGCGTGCGGGGCCATTTTCATTAAATTGCATTCATCAGCCGGTATACTTAAGATGAATAGAAATACATAATTAATATAAGGAGAGAGACAGATATGAATATTGGATTAGTAGGTTCAGGTGCAATAGGACAGTATTTGTTAAAAAACATAAACGGAAACAGCAATGGTGACTTAAATATAACGAGCGTATTCGTGAGAAATTACGACAAATATAAGCACCTGGTGGAACAATATAATGTAGAACTCTTCACAGACTTGAATAAATTTCTCGCTGCAGATACGGATATTATCGTAGAAGCGGCTAACGTTGAGACCAGCAAAGAACTGCTGCCCGAGATTATTAAAGTAAAAGACACGATGCTCATTAGTATCGGTGCACTTGCTGACGAAGCTTTGCTCAAAACAGTATCAGCTGAAGACAGCAAAACACTTCATTTGCCGTCAGGTGGAATCGGCGGTCTTGATCTGGTTCAAAATGCGAGAGCACTCGGCAATCTCGACAAAGTCACTTTAACGACACGAAAACCTGCATCTTCACTAATCGACGAACCGGTTGACGCTGAGACAGTAGTCTTTGAAGGGAAAGCTAAAGATGCAATCGATAAATTCCCGAAAAACATGAATATCTCAATTATTTTATCACTGGCAGGATTAGGCATTGAGAAGACGAACGTCGTACTGATTGCAGACCCTACAGCTGATAAAAATACGCATACGATTAATATATCCGGCGGATTTGGTGATGCAGAGCTGACAATTAGCAATAATCCACTGCCGGAAAACCCGAAAACAAGTGCTCTGGCAGCGTTAAGTGTGTACGCGACACTTGAAAGAATGTCTGGAAACGTTAAAATCGGGAGCTAACATGACAAATGTCATGTGAATTTGTTGACAGTTTAGTCTATATCCTAAGGCCTCTATCGTTCATAATTATATGTGAATAGATATGGAAAAGAGGAAAGCATATGACTAAAGAAAAACAGGCGGCACTGAGAAAAAGTGTAATGCCCTATGCAAAATCACAAACTAAGACAAGTGTCATACAGCTGCTGAACACGATATTGCCATTCTTTATACTATGGTTTTTAGCTTATCAGTCATTAAGTGTTTCATTCTGGCTCAGCTTGCCATTTTCAATACTGGCAGCAGGATTTATGATTCGTTCATTTATTATTTTCCACGACTGCACACACGGATCATTCTTTAAAAATAAAAAATTAAATAACTTCTTCGGGAACTTAACCGGGGTTATTACACATTTCGCTTATGAAAAGTGGAAAAAAGAACATGCGATTCACCACGCAACAAGCGGTAACTTAGACAAACGCGGTGTTGGTGATATCTGGGTTATGACAGTAAAAGAATATGAAGAAGCGAGTAAATGGGAAAGATTCCAATACCGTTTATACCGTAATCCGGTTGTTTTATTCGGTTTTGGTCCGCTGTACTTATTCTTAATTGCAAACCGTGTTAACCGTAAAGCAGCGAAACGTCAGGAACGTATTAATACACACGTTCTTACATTAATCATTGTTTCAATCTACTTATTGATTGGATTTACTTTAGGATGGCACGTATTACTAATGGTGCAGCTGCCGATTGCATATATCGCAGGTATGGCGGGCATCTGGTTATTCTACGTACAGCATCAGTTTGAAGATTCATACTTTGAAAATGAATCAGAATGGGATTTCGTAAAAGCTGCGGTAGACGGCAGTTCTTACTACAAACTCCCTGCATGGCTTGAATGGATGACAGGCAGTATCGGTTACCACCATGTGCATCACTTAGCACCGCGTGTACCGAACTATCATTTAGAAGAAGCGCATGAAAACACGCCGCCGCTGCACAACGCGACGACGATAACATTAAAAACAAGCTTGGAATCTATAAAGTTCCGTCTTTATGACGAAGAGAACAATACGTTCATTACGTTTAAAAAGATGAAAGAACGTCTTGCAGGTAAGGTTAGAGAGAACACTACTGCATAATAAGTATTATCAGCATCCTCCTATATAAAATTAGGGGGATGTTTCATCTCTATATACCTGTATTTGATATAATGGGCTGAACAGGAGAGCAAAGGAGCGAATGAAAGTGAAAGATTGGTATCATATTTTCCCGTCTAATACGGGGTTAAGTCTTTATATATGGATTATTTTTTGTGTGCTGCCATTTTATTTTATCTTTCGTGCGACCTCACCCAGTGAAATAATAATAGGTATTGTAACGACATTAATATTCTTTGCAGTTTACTGGCTGACGTTTAATTCTAAAGGTGCATTAGTGTACATTGGAGTCAGCATCGAACTTATTATTAATATTATAATGACGATATTATACAGTTACGTGTACTTTGCCTTGTTCATCGCTATTTATATCGGGAACATTAGAAATAAGGCAGGATTCATTACGATGTATGTCCTGCTGTTAGTTACAACAGTTTTAGCGATAGTATTCGCGTCATTCTTTAACTACATGATCTTATTAACCCACCTGCCTTTTCTCATTATGACAATACTTGGAATTATACTGATTCCATTGAATAAACGCAGCAAAATAAAGCAGGATGAGCTGGAAACGCAGCTGGAAGATGCTAATCAACGGATAGCAGAACTTGCAATCAAAGAAGAACGACATCGTATTGCACGTGACCTCCACGATACACTGGGTCAGAGATTGTCGATGATTGGACTGAAAAGTGATTTAGCGAGAAAGCTTATCGATAAAAATCCTGAGCAGGCGAAACACGAACTGCAGGATATTCAGGATACTGCGCGCCATGCGTTAAAAGAAGTACGTGAAATGATCAGTGATATGAAGCGAGTCAGTTTCACAGAAGAACTGAAACATACGAAGTTGATTTTGGACACTGCTGAAATTAAGCATAAAGAAATAATGGAAGCGGATTTTGAAAACATTCCGGTACTGATAGAAAATGTTCTCAGTATGGCGTTAAAAGAATCGGTGACAAATATTATAAAACACAGCAATGCGACGGAATGCATGATTATCTTGAGCGAATCAGAGCAGGATATATTTTTGAAAATATCCGATAATGGAACAGGAAAAGCCAGCTTTAATTATGGCAATGGACTGCAGGGCATGAAGGAACGCTTGGAGTTTGTTAACGGTGAATCTCATATACACAGCTCGGACAGCGGTTTTGAATTGAATGTATCAGTACCAAAAATATTAAGACAGGTAGAGGAGGGTTAGTATGATCAAGATTGTACTGGCAGAAGATCAAAATTTATTATTAAGCGCACTCAGTTCTCTGCTGAATCTGGAAGAAGATATTTCAGTGGTCGGCACGGCAAGCAATGGCAGAGATGCACTTAATCTTGTGGAAGAACAGCAGCCTGACATTTGTTTAATGGATATTGAAATGCCGATAATGACAGGTCTGGATGCGGCAGAAAAGCTTGCAGGGACGGACTGCAAAGTGATTATACTGACAACCTATGCGAGACCCGGGTATTTTGAACGTGCCAAAAAAGCACATGTCAGGGGCTATCTGCTGAAAGATACACCGAGTGAGACGCTGGCAGAATCTATCAGGCAGATCATGGATGGTAAACGTATTTACTCTCCGGAACTGATCGATATCGCTTTTGAAACTGAAAACCCCCTGACATCGAGAGAGATTGAGATTATACAGTTGCTTTCAGATGGTAAAACGACGAAATCCATCGCTGAAGAACTGCATTTATCTAATGGTACGATTAGAAACTATGTATCAATAGTGCTCGATAAGCTGAATGTAACGAACAGAATAGAAGCCATCAGGAAAGCACTGGATAAAGGATGGTTAAAATAACGAGCAGTCTCTCTGATTAATTTTCAGGAGACTGCTTTTCATCTGGTATAAATACGTCGGACTCACTATATTCAGGATAATAATAACCTTCAGGCAATGTCTGAAGCTCAATTAAACTCCCCCACGGAGTCTTAAAATAAACTGTGCCGCTGCCTTCGGTATCTTCAAAGCGGGTATTTGCATGAATATTTGACAGCGGCTGTCCGCCGGCATCTTTCATCTGTTCATATGATTTTTTAATATCATCTGTGTAAAAAGAAAGATGTGTATAGCCGTAATCTTCTAAGCTTAATGGAGTTCTTGAGTTCACATTAAAGAACTGGAACATTTCTATGTTCGGACCATTGCCGATAGTTAGCATTCTTTTTTTGACTATATATGACTCTTCAGGAATACCGAGCAGTTTTTCAACTAAAGGCCCGCCTCTCGGCTGGTCTTTAAGTGTCTGTGAATCATAAGCAATTTTTGCACCAAGTCCTTTTTTAAAAAACTCGGTTGCTGTTTCAATATCAGGAACAGTCATTCCAATATGATTTATACCTCGAATTAAACCCACGCTAATCACTCCTTCATAGAAACCATCTTACTTATGTATTCCCTTTTCGGACCAGGATATAAACCTCTATCAGGCACATACCTTGCCAGTTGCCAGTTATGATAATATAATACATCTACATTTGTCTGTGTGCTGCAAACAGAAAAACTCATGGGAGGTGATTATACATGGCACAATTTCAAGAACACAAAGGTTTCAAACGAATGTTTAAAGAAGATAAGCTGACATTGGGGTTAGATTTCCCTCTTGAAGCTTATAAAGGCAGTTTTCCAAGAATGAATCTCGAAGAGCAGATGATGCTGGCAAAGCAGGCTGAAGATTACGGTTTTGCTGCTTTAACGGTGAGAGATGCGCCGTTGTATGATCCGAACTTTGGTGATGTCGGCGGGTTGTATGATCCGTTTATGTTTTTAACATATGCAGCAGCACATACTAAAAGTATCGCGCTGACGACGGGCAGCATAGTAACCACATTACGCCATCCTTTTCACACGGCAAAATCTGCTGCAACGCTCGACAATATTTCCGGACAGCGCTTTGTAATGGGCGTGGCAACCGGTGATCGGCAGATAGAATTTCCGGCATTTAAAGTGGACCGTGAAAATAAAGGTGAGATGTTCAGAGAATCCATTGCTGTAATGAAACAGCTGTGGCAGGAAGAGTTCCCGGTAATAGAAACAGAACGTGCAAACTTAACTGAGGGTGATATTGTTCCTAAACCCGAGAGCGGTACTATACCTGTGTTTGGCACAGGATACAGCAGCCAGACGATAGAGTGGCTCGCGGAACATACAGACGGCTGGATGTTTTATCCTCAGGATTTAAAAGCACAAAAAGCACTGATAAATAAATGGCGTGGCTTAACGGAAGAATTTAAACCATTTATACAACCACTGATGATTGATTTGTCAGAGCGCGCAAACGAAGCGCCTAAAATGCTGAAAACAGGATTCAAGGCAGGACGAAATTTTTTAATAGATTATTTAAATGCTTATCAGGAAGCGGGCGTCAATCATATGACTGTCGCGCTTAAAGACAGCAGCCGTCCAGCTGCAGAAGTAATTCAGGAACTTGGCGAATTCGTAGTGCCGAAATTTCCTATTAACAGAGAACAGAAATTTACATTTTTTAATCAATAAAAGAAAGCAGGGTCAAATATGATCGCAGGATTAGATAGAATAAATGAATTAGCAAAAATACAAAAAACTACAGGTCTGACTGAAAAAGAGAAAGCAGAGCAACAAGTACTAAGAGAAGATTACCTCCGTCAAATCAGAGGACAGGTAGTGGATTCTATTTCAGTAATGACAGTTATCGATCCACTTGGAAACGATGTTACACCTGAAAAAGTGAAAGAAATGCAAGCTAAAAACAAAGAATAAAAACAAAAAAAGCAGCGGATTCCGCTGCTTTTTTTGTTAGAAATTTTTTGAAACCTGTTTGTTTTTACCTGATGCGACACCCATAATGAGCATCAGCACCGAGACGCCGGCGAGCAGTGTAAGCGGGAGTGTCCAGCTGCCCGTCATATCCTGAAGTCCGCCAACCATAACCGGACCGAATGCGGCGAGCAGGTAACCGAACGATTGGGCCATGCCTGAAAGTTCAGCTGCTTCATAGCCATCTCTCGTTCTTAGTGTAAAGAACATCATGGACAGTGAAAATGCGCTGCCGTTACCGATACCCAGCAGTATTATCCAGAGAATTGATAGTTCTGAAAAGCCTGCGAGCAGACCGGCTACTCCTGTAATTATCAATCCACTGCTGATAAATGCGATCATCACCTGATTTTTCATCTTGTCTGCTAGGACCGGAATAATAAATGTAAAAGGAATACTGGCAAACTGGAATATAAAGACTCCCCAGCCGGCGAGATGTATGTCGTAGCCGTTAGCCATTAAAATAGTTGGCAGCCACGTAATCAGTGTATAGAAAATTAAAGACTGAGAACCCATAAATACAGTGATTTTCCATGCGAGCGGTGAACGTAATAATCCGCCGATCTGCTGATTGTTAATTTTCTTTTTGGCATTATGTTTTTTCGCGAGCTGCGGCAGCCAGATTATCAGTGTAATAAATGCAAGTCCACCCCAGATAATAAGCGAACCGCGCCATCCTAAATCCCCGGATGTTGCAATCGGTATGCTTAACCCTGAGCCGAGGGCCCCGAACACGTTCATGACAATCGCATACAGTCCGGTCATTAATCCGATTTTATAGGGGAAGTTCATTTTAATTATGCCGGGTATCAACACGTTACCGATAGCGAGTGCTAAACCGACGAGTAATGTGCCCGTAAATAACAGTCCTATGCCGCTTGCTGATCTGATTAAAATACCTGCTATCAGCAGGATAAGTGAGATGGCAATCGTCCGCTCCATGCCGATTTTGTTTGCGAGTTTTGGTGCAAACGGTGACAGCAATGCGAATGCAATAAGCGGCAGAGTAGTGATAGCACCTGCAAGCGCGTTGCTGATGCCGAAATCATCTCTTATAAATGATATGAGTGCGCCCGCAGAAGTCAGCGGGACCCTTAAGTTTGCACCGACTAAAATAACGCCGATAATCAGCAGCCATTTTAGATTTTTACTGCTGAGAAAATTTTGTTCTATTTGGTTATTCAATAACTGTCTCCTCCATTATTCTGACGATAAAAATTTCTCGGCTATTAAATCCGTCTGTTCATCATTTCCCATGAAGAAGGAATGAGAACCTGTTTTCTTAAAACCCTGCTTTTTATAAAAGCCAATCGCGCTCTCATTTTTCTCCCAGACACCAAGCCAGATTTTATTTTTATTAAGCTCTCGTGCAATATCATGAGCGAGGTTCAGCAGTTTTTTACCTAATCCTTGTTTGTGATATTTCTCAAGAATATAAATTCTCTCTACTTCAAGTGAATTGTGTCCCATCGGTTCCGATTGAGCTGAATCGACATTCACTTTTAAATATCCTGCCAGTGCATCGTTACTGTATATATAATAAAACTGTGAGTCAGGATTATTAAGCTCATCTCTGATTTTTTCTGTTCTGAAAACTGAATCAGAATAAGTCTTCATGTTTTCAGCTGTATTCTGAGCTGCGAAAGCTTCATAAAAAGTATCATAGCTTAATCTTAACAGCGTCTCAATATCATTTACAGTGCACCGTGTTATGCATGAAGTCATAAAATCACCCTTGTATTAATTTATTTTCCTACTATACATGAAGCTTAAGAGTTAATCACAGATGTAATACTAAATAAAAAAGTGTATCCGGCTACAGCCAGTTACACTCCCATTTTCCATCAGTTAACTTATAAAGGAGACGGGAATAACCGCCTTCATTTAAAGCCTGATAAAATTCTATCTCCGAAGGTACAGTTTTATACGCATTTAAATCGCGTACCGCTGAATCTAAGTTATCGGCAACATGTGAAATATCTGACGTCAGCTCAGCTGTTCCTTTAACACGGATCTGTCTGCCCTGTTCACGCCAGTAAAAATTTAAAGCAATGCTGCTGTTATATGCCAGCTGCTGAACCTTTTCACGGAATCTTCCCGTCTCAAAATAAAGACCGTCATCATCCATCGCTTTTAACAGCACAATACGTGAGTCTGGTGTATTGTACTGATTTATAGTGCTGAGTACCATACTGTTAGGTTCGGCTGTCCCATTCTCCAGTGCATGCATGTACCAATCGGCAAAGCGGCTGAAAGGATTATCATGTTCTGTTCTATCGAGTTCAGGAAACGAATCTGTCATAATTGCTGTATCTTTTAAAATTACGTTAAAGTCCATATGTACACCCCGGTATTTAATGATTATATGAATTTTATCATACATGTAATAATACCGGGATGAAAAGCTGAAGCAGAGAAAATTAATCTGCCTGCATTCCGCCATCGACATTATATAGCGAGCCAGTAACAAAGGATGCATTGTCAGAAGCTAAGAAATAAACTACTTTTGCAACTTCTTCCGGTGTCCCGAATCTTCCAATAGGAATACCTGCTTTTATAGCTTCACCTGACTGCTCAGGAGCATCAGGAGAGAGGTTGTTTTGAATATCTTTAAGCATATTTGTATCGATAGCAGCCGGTGCAACAGCATTTACTCTAATGTGGTTTTCAGCTGTTTCAAGCGCTGCCGTTTTAGTTAGTCCAGCAACAGCATGTTTTGAAGCGATGTAAGCCGGCATGCCTGCAGAACCGATATAAGCAGCATTTGAAGCTGTATTAACAATACTGCCATATCCTTGTTTTTCCATTTGTCTGATGACGTGTTTCATACCTAAAAACACACCAGTAGTATTGATAGACATCACTAAATCAAATTGTTTTTTCTCCAAATCTTTTATCGGAGTGAAGGGTCCGTTAATACCAGCATTATTGAAGAAAATATCTATTCTCTTATACTTTTCAACTGTTTCCTGGACATATCTCTCTACATCATCTTCATTCGTGACATCTGCTGTAATGAGGTGGATATTATCTGTTCCCAGATTTTTTTGTGCAGCATTTAATGCATCTTTATTTAAATCAACGAGCACGACTGCTGCACCATTATCTAGAAACTCTTTCGCTGCTGCCTGTCCGATACCGCCGGCTCCGCCGGTAATTAACACAACTTTGTTTTGCATAAATGAATGTCCTCCCTTTAGTTTGTATCTTATTCCAATGTATAGTAAGAATATTCTAACAACAAATAAAACGCTTACAATTTTGAAATTGGCGGTTTGAATAATTTATTTATATACTTAAAAAGAAGTTAACTTTCTTAGAGGACAGTGATGATGCGATGAAAACTAAAAAAATAGCGATTGCCGGTGCCGGAGTAGCTGGTATTTCAATAGTTAAGTTTCTTGTGAACGATAAAAGATTTAATGAAAATTTAAATATTGATATATATGATGCTCCTGAAACACTGGGACGGGGTTATGCTTATCAGCATGATGACGAACATTTAATAATTAATTTGCCGGCAGAAGAGATGTCTATGACTGCTGATCCTGATGATTTTACGAAATGGCTGAAGAATTCAGAGCATGAGGTTGAGAGTTTTACGAGTCGCAGGGTGTTCGGAGAGTATATGCACAGTGCCTTAATGTCTTACGCAGCTGAGCATTCTAATATTAATATTAGAAAGAGTTATATAGATAACATCATATTTAATGAAGATAAAAAAACGTACACTCTGCGCGCAGGTGAGAATGAGCAGATTTACGATGCTGTATTTTTAATGACGGGTGAGTTGTCATACAGTGACCCGTACGAGCTGAAGGGTAACAGCAATTATCTTTATAATCCGTACCCAATCGAAAATAATTTAAATAAGCTGGAAGGGAGAATCGGAATTATCGGCAGTGGCTTGTCAGCCATCGACAGTTTCAGATATTTACTGCTGAACGACCATGAAGAAATCTCCGTTCTATCGAGAAGCGGAGAGATGCCTGCTGTCAGGGGAACATACTTTGACTTTAAACCGGAGCATCTTACTGTGGATGCTGCGCTTCAATACGAAACAGATGGTCTTATACCGTTAGATAAATTATTAGGACTGTTTAAGCAGGAAATGGAAGCACAGCAGGTGGATGCTTCATTGTTTGAACGTAAAACAGACCGTCCTGAAATTGATTTGAAATATGATCTCGAGCATATGGACAGTGTCGGCAGGCTCCAATATTTAATAGTAAATTTGGAAGATACATTTAAAACACTGTTTAAATGTTTATCACGCCGGGATAAACGAACGTATTTAGAAAAATATCATCCTTATGTCGACGGTAATCATTCACCGATGCCGCCGGATGGCGCTGAACAGATTCTTAACTGGATTGATGAAGATAAGCTTGTCTTCATGCACGGTATGGAATCTGTAGAAACAGATGATGGATTCACTGTAACTTTTAAAGACGGCAGGACGGAACATTTTGATATACTGATTAATGCCACAGGACCGGTTAGTAATATTGAAAAAGATAACACGGAGTTAATCCAGAATATGTATGACGCACTGCTGCTTGAAGCGGACGAGTTTGGTGGGGTGCTTATTAATAAAAACCATGAGCTTATCAGCCCGAGATTCGGTACATTGAGTAATCTTTACACAATCGGGGCTTTGTCGGCAGGTTCGGATTATTTAATCAGAGGTGTCGGGATGCTCTCAACGGAAACTGAAGAGCTGGTCAATCATTTCTTTGAAACAAATGAAGGCAAAATATAGATTTATCATTTTTATGTACTTCGGCTATAGACAACGTCTGTTATTTAATGGAAAATAGAAAGATTCAATAAATTATTAAGGAAGTGCAATAATAGTGCCAGAAGTATATAAAGACAGATTGTGGACGAAAGATTTTATAAATACATCAATTGTTAACTTTGCGCTGATGATGTCGCAATATTTACTGCTTGTGACAATGGCGATGTACGCGACTCAGGAATATGGTGCGTCGGTTGGTATAGCCGGTCTTGTATCCAGTTCATTTATTATCGGTTCGCTGATTGGAAGAGTATTTGGCGGTAAGCATATTACTGCGATGGGCGGTAAAAAGATGCTGATGATCGGGTCAGCACTCATCGTTGTGCTGACGGCATCTTATTTAATTCCAATGAGTATATACCCGCTCATTTTACTGCGTATTTTACACGGTATAGCTATGGGTTATGCAATGACGGCTACAGGTACAATCATTGCGCAGATTATACCGCCAAGCCGAAACGGTGAAGGAATAGGCTACTTCAGTATGTCAGTCGTACTGGCTTCGGCAGTCGGTCCGCTGATTGGTGTGGCTTTAATCGCAGCATATGGATTTACGAGTATTTTTATATTTTCATTTACGATGGCTGTAATCAGTCTGGTATTTGGAGTGACAGTTAAGGCACCGCCTATGAAGCCGATTAAATCAACGGTTGGCGGGAAATTTAAAATTATGGACTTTTTCGAAAAGCGGGCGATACCGATTTCAGTCGTAATGTTTGTAATGGCATTCGCATATTCGGGGATTTTATCTTATGTTACTGCTTATGCAGAGAGTATCAGTCTGATGCAGGCGGGCAGTCTGTACTTTACAGTCTACGGTGTAACGGTGCTGCTGTCGCGTCCGATTACAGGGCCGCTGCTTGACCGTAAAGGTGCAAACATTGTAATGTATCCAGCAATTATTCTGTTTGCTGTGGGTCTCGCAGTAATCAGTCAGGCGACTGTGACGATGACATTTCTAATCGCAGCAGTGCTGATCGGTTTCGGCTACGGCAACGTGCAGTCAATTACGCAGGCATTGTCGATTAAAGTGACACCGAGAGAGCGTCTTGGCCTTGCAAATACGACATATTTTATTGCACTGGATTTAGGACTAGGATTTGGACCATTTCTCTTAGGGCCGATTGCATCATCATTCGGCTACAGCGGAATGTATTTAACGCTTGGATTCGTCGTACTGGGCGGCATTGCCGTGTATTACTTCCTGCATGGCAGAAGAGATAAAGCGTTAATGAACAACAGCCAAGCATAGAAATATCACCTGTCATTATTTTGACAGGTGATATTTTTGTTTTGACTGAAATTTATAAGGGTACTGTATTGGAATTATGTAATTCTGAAAGGGGAGTAAGATAAGAATGTCATTAGCGAAAATTATTGAAGAGATTAAAGGGAAACACGATAATACCGGGGTACTGACAATTTACTTAAACACTGACGCCAGCGCTGGAAATCTTTCAAATGGTGAATGGAAAATACATTTAAAAAATGGTTTGAAAGAGCTTAAAGAAGAGCTTAAAGAAAAGGATAATCAGTCAGAGCTAAAAGCTTTGAAAAAACTGCAGGATAAAGTGGAAAAAGAAATTTCGGTGCATCAGCGTGAAATGCGCAAGGGATTTATTTTAGTTGCATCAGCCGACGGTGAACTGTGGAAAGCAAGAGTACTGCAGGTGCCGGTATCAACATCATTCCACTGGGGTGAAACTGCGGAGACACAGCAGATTGAAGAACTTGAACAGCGCTTCCCTGAAACAGCATTGGTGGTAGTACAGCAGGCTGATGTAACATTTATCGAAACGTCACTTGGAATTATCAGAGATACGAAAAAATACAGCTGGGATGTCGAGAGTGAGAACTGGGTCGATTATGAGGAAGCGGCACAGCCACTGGCCAGGGGCGGCGGTAAGGATGAATTCCAGCATCGTTTCGAAGAAAATCAGCACCGCTGGTATAAGAGTCTGGCAGCACAGCTAGAGAAAGAAATTAAAGACCGCAGACTGAAAGGTGTCTACCTTGTTGGCAGTAAAGAATCGGTATCTGAAATAGAATCAAATATGAGCCCGAATAACGTTCAGGGTGTAATAACTAAAAACCTGGGCTCAAAACCGGATCATGAAATTTTAAATGAAGTATTTGAAACGTTAATATAATTAGATAAAAAAACAGCAGCGGAGACCCCGCTGCTGTTTTCTTATCTAAATTAAACTTTTTCAATTAAGATAGTGCTCATGATAAATATCTTTCGGAACCATATCTCCGCCTGTACTCCACGCAATATGAGTGCTTTGAGAATTTGTCGCAGCAGGACCAATAACACCTGCAAGTGCCAAAGGTTCAAGTTTAATATTTTCAGCATCATAGCGAACATTTTAAATAAGTTTTCATTACTGACAGTATATGAACCGCTGATGTCATAAAAAAATAAGCAGAATCCGCTCGGGACCTGCTTATTCAATATTATAATCTCGTGCCGTCATCATTAACCTTATTCATATCAACGACTTCAGTATCATCATCATAAGGCGCATCTTTCAGGCTTGCTCTGTCTACACCATCTAAATCCGGATGATTGATATACAAAATGAACTGATGATGTTCAAGTGCATAATGATAGGCCTCTTCCTGCTCATGTGTGAGATCGAGATTAGCAACACGGCGGTCTTCAGGGTCGCCAGCAGAGAAGTATGTGATCATCTTATCGCCGGCATTGCCGTCAATTGTCTTCGTTTCGATATCCTCATTCAGCTCCGTACTTTCAAAAGATGAATTTGAAAAAATAGTCAGCTGATTGTTCGTTATGTTATCTTCTCTTCGTAATAAATGAATGCGATTCAGTAGATCATCTTCGTTAAGATACGTTTCTAATCTAGCCAAAGTTATCCCCTCCTGCAGAGATTCATATAGAATATTTACCCTGTCTATGTGGAATGAAACAAAATATTAAATATCATTATTATAAGGAAATAATAAAAAGCAAGATACAGGAATGTATCTTGCTTTTTAAAGATTAATTTTTTAAATATTTTTCATGAAGCTGTTTATACAGCTGAACTTCAAAATAATTTCGATTTGCTTGTATATAAGCTTCAACCAACAGATAAGCGAAGAATGAATAATAAGCTCCGCCTAAAATAACCCATGTGTTACCTGAAGAAAAATACATAATCATGCTGAGACCGAGTACTGCAAACAATAGACCGATAATTGCGATGAAACGATACAAATTAGATTGCCTGATCTGATCGCGGACCTGGTTTGTAATCTGTTTCATAAACGAGTTGTAGGTGTCTCTGTCCTCCCGGTCTAAAGTGCTTGAGATATCATTGGAGAGAAATCTTGTGACCATTATATCGCCACTGTAACGTTCTTCTCTGTACTTAATATCTACATTTGGATTATGACTGAATAAATAATTAAAAAATTGCCTGAATGGAATATTCACGAGCTTTGCCTCCTTATTACAGTAATTCTAATAAAAAAAGTCAATGTTGTCTAACGCTAAAAAAATAAATGAGATTATTTGGAATGTTGAAGAAATACAATAAAAAATCAAGAATGAACATTGAGGAAATACTGTATTGGGTGTAAAATAAACTAATTACTTTATGTAATTATGTAATAAAATATAATTTGAGGTGAAAAAATGGCAGACAATTTTGAGACTGAAAAAACTTTTTCCAGACGCGGGTTTTTAAAAATGTCTGGTGTTGCGACAGGTTCATTAGTCGCGGGTACATATTTAGGATCACTTCTCGATATCAATACTGCTGAAGAAAATGCAGAAACTGAAACGGCACCTGAAGGAAGTGAGCAGAGTTCGGAAAAGGCTGCGGTACAGGAAGATTATACACGTGCCTATAAATTCTTCACAAAAGCTGATGATTTTAAAACAATTGAAGCCGCGACAGAAAGAATTTTTCCGGAAGATGATCTCGGTCCAGGTGCTATTGCTTTCGGAGTAGGCTGGTTTATAGATCATGAGCTTGCAAGTGGATACGGAGTAAACGCACGTGAATATATGAAGGGGCCTTTCAAAGAAGGCACGGACTTCCAAGGACCGCAGTATGCAATACTGCGCAGAGACTTATACATGGAAGCCATTCGGGTGATGAATGAAACGGCACAGGAAGATCACGATGTATTATTTCATGAGCTCGAACCAGAACAGCAAGATGATATTTTAACTCAATTAGAATCTGATGAACTTGAATTACGTGGTGCCAAAGCGAGTGATTTCTTTGAAGAACTTCGATTAGCGACTTTATCAGGTGCATACGCAGATCCGCTATACCGAGGCAATAAAGGAATGCAGGGTTGGGAAATGAAGAAATTCCCAGGTGCATATATGAGTTATATCAACGAGGTAGAACAGGAAGGCCCTGTTGAACTTGAACCAATGGCACTTTCAAGCCACTCAGAATCACATTAATTATCAGGAGGGAAATATATGCCTATAGAATTAGAGAAAACTGACGTTGTCGTAGTTGGACTCGGCTGGGCAGGGAGTATCGTCGCTGCTGAATTATCCAAGGGTGGCAGAAATGTAATCGGGTTGGAGCGCGGGACAGAGAAAAAGACTGAAGATTATTTAACAGCCCACGATGAATACAGATATGCTGTTGGACATGAAATGATGCAGGATTTATCGAAAGAAACAATTACATACCGGAATACCGACGACGAAGAAGCGTTGCCAATGCGACGTTACGGTGCGTTTTTAATTGGTACTGATGTTGGCGGGGGTGGAGTCCACTGGAATGGTGACACATGGAGATATCACCCATACGATTTTGAAATAAAATCAATGACAGAAGAACGCTACGGAACAGATAAAATACCTGAAGATTATCTTGTGCAGGATTGGGGCATTACGTACGAAGAACTTGCACCTTATTATTTAAGATATGAGAAAAATTCAGGAGTGAGCGGAGAACAAAATCCGATGGGGCCGAAACGTGATGCGCCGTATCCAACACCTCCGTTAAAAGAAACTCCTGTATTGTCAGAGTATAAAGAAGCATGTGAAAGATTAGGATACCAACCTTTTATGATTCCGGCATCTACAATTTCAGAGCAATTTGTGAACCCTGACGGGCAAACAATTAACGCATGTCAATATTGTGGTTTTTGTGAAAAATTCGGATGTGAGTGGGGAGCAAAAGCATCTCCAATCGTAACGACAATTCCTACAGCAAAAGAAACAGGGAATTTTGAGTTGCGTACACACTCAAACGTAGTGGAAATTATTAAGGAAGACGACAAGGTGACAGGTGTTCTGTACATCGATACGTTAACACAGGAAGAGTTTCTCCAGCCGGCAGACGTTGTGGTAGTTTCAAGTCATACAACGAATAATACCAAATTACTGCTGCATTCCGACCTTGGCACAGCGTATGATCCGAAAACAGGTGAAGGTGCAGTCGGAAAAAACTACTGTCTGCATATTACACCGCAGGTGACGTGCTTCTTTGATAAAGAGTTTAATACAGTTACAGGTGCTGGGGCACTCGGAATATGTATTGATGAATTTAATGTTGATAATTTTG
The DNA here is from genome assembly GCA_052093725.1 of Jeotgalicoccus sp. Classification (GTDB taxonomy): domain Bacteria; phylum Bacillota; class Bacilli; order Staphylococcales; family Salinicoccaceae; genus Jeotgalicoccus. Next base: position 27,552 of record JBQDHL010000011.1, read on the forward strand.
ACCATACAGATTTAGATTTTATTCATGGTGGGAATATTGCTTTAAAACAAACGGGTAAACGCCCAATTGAACAAAACGTAGTTCCGCCCGGTGTTAAAAACTGGGGTGCAGAATTCAAAAAAGAATCGATTAAATCATTTACACAATCATTATCATCACATGCTCAAATGATTACGCTCCCTCATAGAAACAACTATCTGTCACTTGATCCGACATATAATGATGACTATGGACGTCCGCTGCTGCGACTGACGTATGACCTTACCGATCATGACAGAGAAGTTCATGATTTCATCGGGAGAAAAATTGAAGAGATTATGGTTGAAATGGGTGCGACGGAAACTGTTCGCAGAGAGCTGACAGAGCATTTCGATATATTCCCTGCTCATAATGATCACATTGTCGGAGGCACGATTATTGGATCAGATCCTGAAACAAGTGTCGTTAATAATTACTTGCAGATGTGGGACGAAGATAACGTATTTGTTATCGGCGGTTCAAATTTCCCTCACAATGGCGGTTATAATCCTACTGGAACTGTCGGCGCATTTGCATACCGTGCAGCAGAAGGAATTGAAATGTATTTGGAAGACAATAGACAATTAGCTGAAATCGGAGAAACGGCCGGCGCTAATTAGTAATAAAAAGACTGCCTCTTTTTGAGGCAGTCTTTTTTTTGTCGAAATCACATATTTACAATAGCAACTTAATCAACCGTTTTCATCTCATATATTCACCTTATACTCTTTGTATTTTTACGTTAAATTAACAGACTAATCTTAATTTTTCTGCAATAAATCCTAATTGTTAAAAACGCGTGAATTAATGTTTCTTATGTTAAAAAATGTAATCAAAGTGTAAATCGTCTGTGAGACCGCCGTTTAATTTGGTATAACACTACGTGGAGGGATTTTCACATGACTGAAAAAATAACAATGAACAACATCGTCAAACGATACGATAAAGAAGTTACTGTATTGGATGATATAGATTTAACAATAAATGAAGGTGAATTTTTCGTAATGGTTGGTCCGTCGGGTTCCGGTAAAAGTACTCTCTTAAGAATGATTGCCGGTCTGGAGGATATTACTGACGGTGTGATGAAGATAGACGACAACGTCATTAATCATCTTCCCCCTAAAAAACGAAATCTGTCTATGGTATTTCAAAGTTATGCATTATATCCGCACATGACGGTGAGAGATAACATATTATTCGGCTTAAAATCCCGAAAAGTCAATAAAGAAGAACAGCAGAAGCGTCTCCATGAAACGACTGAAATGATTGGTCTTAGTGACTATCTCCACCGTAAACCAAGGCAGCTTTCCGGTGGACAGAGGCAGCGTGTTGCACTTGCCAGAGCAGTTGTCAGTCAGGCACCGATTTGTTTAATGGATGAACCGCTGTCGAACCTTGATGCAAAGCTTCGGGCCAATATGAGAATTGAAATCCGCCGTCTGCAGAGGCAGTTTGGTCTGACAATGGTTTACGTTACACATGACCAGGTCGAAGCAATGACGATGGGTGACCGCATTATGGTGCTCGACAGCGGTAAGATTCAACAAGTGGGACGGCCGATTGATTTATACAATGAACCGGCAAATTTATTTGTAGCATCATTTATCGGCTCGCCAAAAATGAATATCGGAACGGTACAGAAAGATATCGGCAGTAAAAAATTCATTATTGAAGGCGAACTCGCAATAGACGTTCCGGACAGAGTGATTGAAGGGTTGAAAGATATACCAAATATTACAGTCGGAATTCGTGCCGAACATATTACTCCGCCTGAAGATGGTAAAGAAATACATACACTGGAAGTTATTAATGTCGAAAACTTAGGCAATGAAACTTCCATAGCATTCGATGTCGGCAAAGAAATCTGGACGGCGAAATGGCCGGGACAGTGGAACATAAAAGTAGGAGAAGCTCTTCCGGTTAATATTTCCCATGAAGATTTTGCATATTTTGATTCAGATACTACACAATTGATCCGCTCTTCGAGAAGTGCTTTGAGAGAAGGAGATGAAATTGATGCAGTCCAACAGCAGTGAATTTAAAGATACTTTTTTGAAACAGAAGAAAAAAACACGGCGTCAAAACTTTCTTAAAGGTATTATGTTTCTGCTGCCGTCGATTATTTTATTTTCACTCTTTCTATTCTATCCAATGATAAAAACATTGTACTTAAGTTTCTTTTTGACAGATATGGCTGGAACACCGACTGTATTTGTTGGATTGGATAACTACATACAGCTGTATACATCAGATATATTCAGAAAAAGTTTTATCTCTACATTTCTTTTCGTTCTATATATCGTACCGACATCTATAATTATTGCACTGTTTTTAGCAGTGCTTGCGAATGAAAAGCTGAAAGGTGTCGGCTTATTCAGAACGATGTACTCATCAACAATGGGGATATCGGTAGCTGCAGGCTCAATATTCTGGATGTATTTATTCAACCCTTCGATGGGTCTTCTGAATGAAGCACTCGGAGTTATTGGTATCGATAGTATCGGATGGCTGACTGATCCTGACTGGGCATTGATTGCTATTTCATTAACGACAATCTGGATGAATATCGGTTTTACATTTTTAATTCTGCTCGGCGGATTGCAGTCTATCGACCAGAGTCTGTACGAGAATGCGAATATTGAAGGCGCCGGCTATTTTAGGAAACTGTTTCAGATTACTGTGCCGATGCTTTCACCAACGCTGTTTTTCGTACTCGTTGTAACGATTATTAATGCATTTCAGACGTTCGGACAAATTGATATTTTAACGAAAGGCGGTCCGCAGTATGAGACCAATCTAATCGTTTACTCAATTTACAGGGAAGCTTTCGTCAATAGACAGTTCGGTCCGGCAAGTGCTCAAGCAGTCGTATTATTCGTAATTATATTAATTATGACTGTGGTTCAGTTTAAGTTTGCTGAAAGGAAGGTGCACTACCAATGAGTATACCGATGCCGCAGAAAATTATATTATACGTTCTCCTTATCGTCACATCGCTCATGGTGTTCTTGCCTACAGCATTAGCTTTTATTATGAGCTTTATGACGAATAAGGACATTCTGGCAGGAAATCTGCCGCAGAGTTTTACACTGGATAATTATAAGTATGTATTTGAAAATTTTCCGATGCTTCAGTATCTGATTAACAGTTTCGTTGTGTCCATTGTAATTATGATTGGCCAGCTGGTGCTGTCGAGTCTGGCAGCATATGCATTTGTGTTTTTGAAGTTTAAAGGGCGCGATGTTATCTTCTATATTTTTATCGCGACGATGATGATTCCATTTGAAGCTTCTGTCATTCCGAACTTCCAGACAATAAGAGATCTTGGCTGGCTGGACACATACCAGGGATTAACGTTTCCATTTTTTGCGATGGCATTCGGAACGTTCCTGTTGAGACAAAACTTTAAAATGATTCCGAAGGAATTGCGTGAGGCGAGTCTGATTGAGGGGATCGGTGATTTCAAATTCTATCTGACAGTCGTGCTGCCCGTGGCAAAGACGAGTTTAATTACTCTAGGTGTATACGGCTTCCTCACATCGTGGAATATGTATCTGTGGCCGCTCCTGGCTACGACAAACGATAAAGTGAGAACGGTGCAGATTGGTCTGAAGCAGATGAGCAGCCAGGAACAATTGAACCAGTGGGGTGTACTAATGGCAGGCTCGGTAATTGTCGTTATCCCAACACTGCTACTGCTGTTCTTTGGCCAGAAGCATTTACAAAAAGGTTTAACAGACGGTGCAGTTAAATAAAGCTTCAATATTTCAAAATATAGATTAGGAGTGTTCTTAAGTGAAGAAAAACAGCATATTATTGTACATGGCTTTAGCGGTTACACTGATTCTTGCAGCATGCGGGGGATCGGAAGAAGGTAATGAAGCGGAAGCTGAAGGTGAAGCGGCATCCGGTGAAAAACAGACAGTAACATTCTGGCATGCAATGGGCGGCCAGGCACAGACAGCTTTGGATGATATCGTCGCAGGCTACAATGAATCTCAGGATGAAGTTGAAGTCGTTGCTGAATATCAAGGTTCTTACGACGAAGCGTTAACAATGTTCAACTCGGTTGCCGGCACTGACAGCGCACCGACAATGATGCAGGTATTTGAAATTGGAACGCAGACGATGATTGACGGCGGACAGGTTACACCAATTCAAGAATTTATCGATGCTGAAGATTACGATATGAGCAACCTTGAAGAAAACATTACTACATACTATTCGCAGGATGACATGTTCTACTCTATGCCATTCAATAGCTCAACACCGGTAATGTACTATAACAAAGATGCATTTGAAGAAGCAGGACTCGATGCAGAAACTCCGCCTGAAACTTATGAAGCAGTTGAAGAAGCGGGCCGAGCAATTACTGAAAGCAATCCGGATATGAAAGGTTTTTCATTACAGGCATACGGCTGGTTATGGGAACAGCTGTTAGCGAATCAGGGCGGACATTTATTAAACAATGAAAACGGACGTGAATCAGCAGCGACTGAAATTGGCTGGTCTGACGAACAGGGACTGTCAATTTTACAGTGGGTTGAAAACATGGTAAACGACGGTACATTTGCGAACTACGGAACTAACGGCGACAACATGGCAGCTGGATTCTTAGCTGGTGACGTCGCAATGTACATGCAGTCTTCAGCAAGTGTAAGAGAAGTCGTGGACAATGCGGACTTTGAAGTGGGTGTTGCATTTATTCCTCATCCTGAAGGCACGGAACGTGAAGGTGTTGTTATCGGCGGAGCGAGTCTTTGGATGATGAACGGCGCACCGGAAGAAGAACAGCAGGCAGCATGGGAGTTCATGAAGTATCTGCAGCAGCCTGAAGTACAGGCTGAATGGCACGTAAACACAGGATACTTTGCAATTAACCCGGCAGCATACGAAGAAGAAGTTGCGGTTCAGGCACATGAAGAAACACCACAGCTTCAAGTAACGATTGATCAGCTGCAATCTACAACACCATCAAATGCAACACAGGGTGCATTAGGGAACTTCCTGCCTGAAGGACGTCAGGTTGTTGAATCAGGACTTGAATCAGTCTATAACGGTGAAGATATTGAAGCGGCACATGAAACGATTGTAGAGAACTACAATCAGGTCATCGAACAATCTAACGCAGCTCAAGGAAATTAAAATAAAAAGATGTCTGTCTCATTGAATGGGACAGACATCTTTTTTATGCTTCCGGTCCGGTTGGACGGTTTTCATACAACTCAATCCACTTATCTACAGTCATTTTCTCAGCGAGTTCCGCGAGCAGCTCATAAGGAATCTTTTTTGGATTGGTAAATCTGATACAGCTTTTACCCATGTTTAACTTAGTAGTCATATGATTCGGATATTTCGCGGTAAACCAGTCGTAGACTTCCGGTTCCCGGTACATCCCCATATGATATACAGCGAGATGTCTTTTCTGTGCAGCAATGCCGATAAACGGTAGCGGTTCATTATCGACGTGATATCCTTTTGGATATCGTTCAAGTGGGACTTCAAACCCCGGCATGCCATGTGAAATGCCGACTTCAAAACCAGGGGGCAGATGCGTTTCAATTGTTACCCATGTTTTTAAAAAAGCTGCTTTCCATTTTTCATCAATATTTTGAACGTACTCATCAAAAGTCATCATTATTCCCGCCCGTCTTAATATAATCTCAATTATAATCAGTAAAGTTAAAAATGGCATAAAAAAACCCGGGATATTTCCCGGGTAAAGTAATTAATCAGTTACTTTCTAAATTCATCATTGCGAAGACCATCTTTTCTCAGGTCGTCTTTATTAAAATCTTTCTCGTCCACATCTAATTCTTCACGACGTACTTCTTCAGATACGTGTTCAACATCTTCATGTTTTTCTTTTCTAATTGTAACTTCTTCATTTACAACATTTTCTTTATCGACGTTGACGCGTTCTTCGTTAACTGGAATACGCACTTCATCGACATCATCTGTGTCAGCAAATCCGCCTCTAGCCGGTACATCGTCAACAGGGTTCCGCTCAATAACGACTTCTTCACGTTCTACAGGGATATCAAATTCCTGTCTGTCAGTTTCAACATGTTTTTCAACTGTTACTTCACCAGTCTGAACGTTTTCTTTGTCGACATTTACACGTTCTTCACGCAGCTGAATTCTTTCTTCTTCAGTCAGGTTATTGTCCTGGTCTACTGCACGTGCATCGAGCTCTGGATCTGCATTATAGTTGTTGTCCTGGTCTACTGCACGTGCATCGAGCTCTGAATCTGCATTATAGTTATTGTTTACGGCGCCGCCTGCGAGGCCGGCACCCGTAGCTTTAGTGTTGTTATCATAATCGTAAGTGTCACGTGTTTCTCCGTAATTCATGGCACTGTCTGAGCCATTGTCCGGTGAATCAACGTAAACTAAAACTTCGCCTGCATTTAATGAATTTCTATACTGGACCTGTTCTGCCTGACTTAATCCTAAATCATTTAATACTTTCTCTTCAGGATCATCCGGCGAGAAGAATGAAACGAACTTATCCCAAGCTGAACCTTCTGAATCTTGGAAGTTAATTCCATTGTTTCCGAAAGCTTCATTGTTGATTGGCTGTTTTGATAAAACCGTAATGTTATTGTCTGCAACACCTTCTGCTCTTAATTCTTCAACACGTGTTAAGGCATCATTTTCTGTAACATAATTTTCAATTCTACTCATAAATATTCCCCTCCATAGAGATAATTAATTTTTGATTTTAAATTTGAAATCAGTTTTCTCTGTCACAGTGTATAATTTACCCATCTTATGTGTTCTAAAACATATATAAGATATTTATTCTGATTAAATTTTATAATTCTGCATGATAAAGTGAGAGGATATTCTATAATAAATAGGTAGTTTATCGTAGGTATTATAAGGTATGTATAATAGTAAAGAATAAAAAAGGGGAAGGGTATTATGTGTAAAGCCTGGGCGTTATTTTTAGTTGCAGAGATGCTGGTTGATCAGGGTTATACTGAAGTCGAAGAATAAGGGGATTTCCCGGGAAGATTTATCGGTTTTCATACACCTGTAAATACCCTGGGATTTTTAGTGCTGTAACCGTCAGTTTACGGTTATACTAGTAAAGAATATATTGTTTGGAGTGACGGCTGTGAAAAAAGTTCTTTCATTGAATAACATCATTTGGTGTCGTGACGGCGAAAAGATATTGAATGATATATCATTTGAAATAAACGAAGGTGAGCAGTGGGCGATTCTCGGGTTAAACGGTGCAGGTAAAACTTCAATACTCGACATCCTTATGGGATATAATTATCCTACCGGCGGCATCGCAGAAGTTATCGGCACCAAATTTGGTAAAGCGAGTCTGCCTGAAATGCGGAAAAGAATCGGATTTGTCAGTTCGAGTCTCGATAAATTCCATCAGACATTGAACAGGGAAACGGGGCTCAATATCGTGCTGAGCGGTAAATTCTCGTCATTCGGTATTTATCAGGATATCGATGCAGCATCTAAAGAGAAAGCGGAAAGTATACTGGAAGAGCTGAACCTTCGTCATTTGTCGGATAGAACATATAATACTTTTTCTCAGGGCGAACGGCGGAGAGTGTTAATTGGCCGTGCGCTGATGGGGGAACCGGAACTCTTAATACTCGACGAACCATGCAGCGGTCTCGATATTAGAGCGCGGGAAGATGTTCTTAATATAGTGAACCGGATTTCTCTTGAAGAACGCCATCTCATTTACGTTACGCATCATATTGAGGAGCTGACAAGTGCAATTACCCATGTCCTGTTAATTAAAGATGGAGGAATTGTTGCTGCAGGACCGAAAAAAGAAATGCTGACGGGTGAACTGCTGAGTGAAACTTACAAAACACCTGTTAAAGTTTATTTTGAAAATGAAAGACCATGGCTTGTTATTGATAATGTGGAGGGTGACAATGATTAAGAAATACATAGTGACATTAATTGCAGTCTTACTAATATTTGCACCTGCCCGTGCATTTGCAGTTGAGCATGATAATACTTTTGATGATGGAACCGGAGAAGGTACATATAATGAAGTGCCTTGGCAGGAAGAAGCATCGTATGATAATGCATATGAAGAACCCGTTTATGGAGAGAATAATCAGAATGATGATTACCAGAACAACGGCACAGTGGAAGAAGACACGTGGAACGACGGTTATAATGGTACAGATGACAATACTTATAATGACGGATATAACGATCAGTATACAGAGCCGGAAGTATATGAGGAGCCGTACACAGAACCGTATACCGAACCATATATTGAACCGGAAGCAGAAACTTATGAAGAACCATATACAGAGCCATATACAGAGCCGGAAGTATATGAGGAACCATATACAGAGACTGAGGTTGAACCCGAACCCGAAGAGGATGAAGAACTTTCCATTAACGCAGTTAAGGGAGAAGGCTATACTGTCAGTGGTGTTGTGACTGGAGAGGAACAGCCGGCTGAAAATGTAAAACTTTTACTATCGACGGAGAACGATTCAATAGAAACGGCATCTAATGAAAATGGTGAATTCACATTCGAAGATGTAGCGAACGGTACTTATAAATTGAGTGCGGCTGACAGTGAGACCATTGAAGCGTCGGCGGAACCTGTAGAAGTGACAGTCGAAAACCGCAATAAGCTCGGTTATGAAATTGCGGTAACGCCGATTGAAGCGGCCCCGGTAAAAGAGGAATCGCCTGAAGAAACAGAAGAAGTGGAAGAACCGGAAGAAGAATTGCCGGTTGAAGAAGCGGAAACTGAGCAGCAATCATCTGATGCATCGGGTGGCATGTCTCCATTTGAACTGATTCTTATAGCAGGTGGAACAATACTGCTTCTTGCTGCAATCGGAATTGCTTTATTCAGGAAACTATCAGCAAGATAAAAGAATTCTTGCATCACGAGAGGTAGTTTGTTATTATAAAACATACCGTGCTAAGTGGGGAGGTAGCGGTGCCCTGTACTTGCAATCCGCTCTAGCAAGGCTGAATTCCACTTTTGAGGGTTTGGAGTGTGAGGACTGCCTCGGAAGCTCCAGTGTTGAGATCGCGGTCCTATGCAATAGAACGTCATGAACTATGTCAGGTCCGGAAGGAAGCAGCATTAAGTGGCCCATTCTATGTGCCGTAGGGCTGCCGTGGTTGAGCTGGACTCCCGAGTAACGCTTGTTCATCATACTCGACAAAGTGGTGCACGGTTTTTATTTTTGACTTCATAATGGATGAGGTCTTTTTTTATGCCTAAAAACAGGAGTATAAGAAACCTGTATGTTATAATTATAGCTAGAATTTATGAAGAGTTGAGGTGCCATACTAATGGAGTACCAGGCGTTATACAGAGCTTTTCGGCCTCAAAAGTTTAGCGATGTAGTTGGCCAGCATCACGTCACAAAAACTTTGCAGAATGCCATTGTGCGTAACAAGGAATCCCATGCTTATTTATTTAGCGGCCCCCGCGGTACCGGAAAAACGAGTATTGCCAAAGTCTTTGCTAAAGCATTGAACTGTCAGTTCGAGACAGGCGGCGAACCTTGTAATGAATGCGAACTGTGCATATCTATTACAGATGGTAGTGCCAATGATGTGATAGAAATTGATGCTGCAAGTAATAACGGTGTGGATGAAATACGTAATATTAGAGATAAAGTAAAATATGCTCCGGCAGAAGCGGAGTTTAAAGTATATATAATTGATGAAGTGCATATGTTAACAACAGGTGCATTTAATGCCTTGTTAAAAACATTGGAAGAGCCTCCGGCTCATGCTATCTTCATATTGGCTACAACAGAGCCGCATAAAATACCTGCAACAATTATTTCCCGTACCCAGCGCTTTGATTTTAAATCCCTGGATATAGAAGAAATTACAGAGCGTCTTGAATTTGTCGCCAATAAGGAAAACACTGCATATGATAAAGATGCTTTGTCATACATTGCACGTATTGCTGAGGGCGGTATGCGTGATGCATTGTCGATAATGGATCAGGTCATTGCATTCAGCAGTGATGAAATTACGATGCAGGATGCCGTAATGATTACGGGTGGTATCGAAAGAGATGAATTAAACGAGTGGTTGAAGTTTATCGAACAGAAAGATTCTGAAGCGGCATTTAAGAAATATCATCAGCTGATTGATGAAGGGAAAGATCCGACGCGTCTTATTCATGAACTTGTTTACTTTATAAGAGACATTATTCTAATGAAGCATTCAGGAGACATAATAGAAGAGACTGCGTTTGTTCATGTCGAAGATGAGCTGCTATATAAGATGGTCGACGTATTGAATGACGCGATGGTGAGCATGCGCTTTTCTGTGAATGTCAGCGTTCATTTGGAAATTGTTATCGTCAAACTGATTCGGGTGCTGGATGCACCTGCGCCTGCAGCAGTTGGCAGCGGTGCTTCATCAGAAGAGATTGCAGAATTGAAAGCACAGCTTAAACATCTCGAGCAGAAAATCGCCTCGGGTGCAGCGGTAAAAGAAAGATCGAAAAAATCAACTCCTTCAAGAAGCAAACAGGGCTTTTCAGTAGAAAAAATCGAGCGTGTACTGAATTCGGCTAATAAGGAAGACTTGGTTAAGCTGAAAGACGGCTGGCCGGGAGTATATCAGTATATAGAAGAAAAAGGTCTTCAGTCTCTTCGTGCATTGATTAAAGATTCAGTGCCGGTTGCAGCAAGTGATTCACATGTGCTGATTAAATTTGATAACGACGTGCATTCTGAGCTGATAAATCAAAATGCAGAGAAGAAAGAAGAGCTCGAAAATCTAATACCTACTATTATAGGTAAAAAAGTACAAGTTGTCGGAGTGCCTGATTCAAGCTGGCAGCAAGTCCGTCAGAACTATATAGATACCCATCGTAATGAGGGGCAGCAAAAACAGCAGACGGAAGAAAGGTCTTCGGATATCGCAAAGAAGATGTTCGGTGACATCGTCGAAGTTAATGACTGATAGTTTGAAAATCGAGTATAATCGTATATAATATGTAAGTGATAAAATAATGTATCGGAGGATGAAAACATGCGCGGTGGTATGAATAATATGCAAGGCATGATGAAACAGATGCAGAAAATGCAAAAAGAAATGGAAAAAGAGCAAGAAAAACTGAAAGAAGAAAAAGTTGAAGGTACAGCTGGTGGCGGTATGGTCACGGTAGTAGTATCGGGCCATAAAGAAGTATTGGATGTTATCATTAAAGAAGAAGTTGTAGATTCGGATGATATCGAAATGCTGCAGGATTTAATAATTGCTGCGACTAATGAAGCTTTAAATAAAGCAGACGAGCTGTCGAGCGACCGTTTAGGCAAGCACACTAAAGGCTTAAATATTCCAGGGATGATGTAAATGCATTACCCTGAACCGATATCGAAGCTGATAGACAGCTTCATGAAATTGCCGGGTATTGGGCCGAAGACAGCTCAGCGCCTGGCATTTTATGTACTTAATATGAGGGAAGACGATGTTGTCGACTTCTCGAAAAGTTTAATTCAGGTGAAGCGGGAGCTGACGTTCTGCAGTATATGCGGACACATCACCGATGTAGATCCATGTTATATCTGTGAAGATAAAAATAGAGACCGCACAATGATTTGTGTAGTACAAGATACGAAGGATGTAATCGCCATGGAAAAAATGCGCGAATACAACGGACTCTATCATGTACTGCAGGGTGCAATCAGTCCAATGGACGGCATAGGCCCCGAAGATATAAATATCCCTTCATTATTGGAGCGTTTAAAAAACGAGGAAGTAAAAGAACTGATCCTTGCAACGAACCCTAATATAGAAGGAGAAAGTACCGCGATGTATTTAACGCGTCTTATAAAACCGATTGGAATCAAGACGACGAGGCTTGCGCATGGCCTTCCTATGGGCGGCGACCTCGAGTATGCAGACGAAGTAACACTATCAAAAGCAATTGAATACAGAACAGAAATATAAGAGCCGCAAGGCTCTTATAATCTTTTTAAAAGAAATACAAATAAGGGGTTGCGCTACTTAGTATTGTCCTGTATAGTTATCTCTTGTCGGGTTCGAAACAAGCACACAACAAAACGCAACAAACTAATTAACAAAAAGAAACAAATAAGTGCTTGCAATTGAAAACCTCACATGCTATACTAATTAAGCAGTCAACGAGAGCTTCACACAAACAACACAAAACTTTACACAGAGAACAT
>JBQDHL010000012.1:0-29944 GCA_052093725.1 Jeotgalicoccus sp.
ATTTACCGGGCGGCAATCCCTATGTTCCTGGGACTTGTTCTTATGGCAGTACCAGCTTCAGCATTCGCAAGCCTTCCAGGTTACGTGCAGCCGTTATTATCAAGCGGTCTCTTAATGGGTACGATAATTTCCATTGCAATGGAAAACTTCATGAACTGGGATAAGGTAGGCGCAACAATTTCTAACAACATTGGTAAAAACATTGAAAAAGAAGAACCTGTTAATAAATTATGAATAGCGTAAAAAAGCTCTGTCCAAACGGACAGGGCTTTTCTTTATGTAACTGACATAATGTATATTTTTACAGTTATGATAAAGTAAAATCATAAAAAAAATAAAGTGAAGGGGTCTCAAAATGAACGTAGAATATCCTATTGATAAATTGCAGGTTCCTGAAAATATATCGTTGAACGACATTCAAAATTGGCTGGAAGACACCGCTACTTATACAGAGCGCTTACGTGCCGAGGTTGATTCTCTAACTGATGAAGAGCTGAACAAAGCATATCGCGAAGAAAGCTGGAACGTTCGTCAGCTTGTACATCATATTGCTGATTCACAGCTGAATATGTATCAGCGTCTGAAGCTTGCGTTAACTGATGATAATCCCAAAGTACCGGAGTTCATCTAGGATGAATGGGCAGTATTACCAGACAGTAAGCTCCCGGTAGAGAGTTCCATTAAAATACTTGAGGGTATAAATGAACATGTCGTTGCGCTTGGCAATAGCTTAACTGAAGCTCAATTAAAAAGGGTGTTCACACATCAGATTAATGGTGGAATCTCCATCGGGAAAAAGGTTGCAAAGTTATCCTGGCATGAAGAACACCATTTAGCACATATTAAAATCGCATTATCAAAATAAATTTACACAAAAATCTCCCTTGAAATATTTCAAAGGGAGATTTTTTATTCAAGCTCAATAATATTTAAATCAAGCAGATGATCATCGTGGAAACTGATGTTAATATAGTTCGCACCTTTTACTTCAGGAAGATATGCAGGCACTGCTGTAATCTCAACTGTTTCTATAAATTTACGCCCGTTGTAATAGCTGATATAAGCAGGCGCTGTAATGACATAGTCTTCAGTAGCCTTATATTCCAGAGCTCCGGTGACATAGTAATTTTCATCATCTGTGAAATTACCTTTATCATCAATACGCTCACCAGTGAACACATCATCCCCTGTCAGAAAATCCTGACCGAACATTATCGTACCGTTCATTTCATCTTCTACAGGTTTACCGTGTCCAATGAGCTCATCCGGTGTCGTACTCACTTCATTACTTGCTGACGCATCTTCGGATGCTGCATTCATCAGCTGAACAGTATCTTTCTCAGGTTCACTGAAACTTACTATCACACGATCCGCTTCAGGCACACTTTCTATAATATGCGGGCCATCATGTCCATAATTATTCGTTTTAATAAATTCATTACCGTAAAAGTAAGATACATAAGATGCTGTTGTAACAGTATAATCCTGTGCTGCATTGTACTCGATTGGATTTGTGCGTGTCATATGACCGCGTGCATCGTCTTCCCCGCTGTAATTAATCCAGTGACCATTGATGCGTTCGATATCAGCCATTACATTAACGGGTTCTGCAGGTTCAGCTTCCGACTCTTCTTCAGCTGCTGACTCATCATCTGCATTTTCAGTGCTTTCACTGCTGTCATCATTCGATATTTCTTCAGATTCCCTGTCTTCCTCTTCATCGACTGCTTCTTCAGTTGCCGTGACTTCTGAGTCTCCTGTATCAGTTCCCTCTGCCCCTGTTTCTTCTGATTCAGGTTCATCTACCGGTACTTCATCTGCATCACTGCATCCGGCCAGTATAAATGCTCCAGCGAGCATAAGTATAAACAGCCTCATGGCCTCTCCCCCTGTCTTTTTATTCCCCTTAATTGTATGTAACATTATTAACCTATACCCATATTTCCCTAAAATAATAAAACGCTGCCTGATTTTTCATCAGACAACGCTTATTTAATCTATTTACTTACGGGTTATTTGACCATAATCCAGCGTGTTTCAGAACAACACGTTTGTTTAATTTAAGCTGGGCAACAATCAGTTCAGCCAGATCTTCCGGCTGCATTACTTTCTCAGGATTGCCATCTGTTAAGTTCAGTTCAACAGCCATATCAGTTGCAACTGTGCTTGGAGTTAAAGTCGTCACTCGGATGTTATGCTTACGCACTTCCATCATCAGTGATTCACTTAAACCGATAACTGCAGCTTTCGATGCAGAGTATGCACTTGTGATTGCTCCGCCTTTTTGTCCGGCAGTTGATGAAATGTTAATGATGTCGCCTGTATTACGTTCAATCATTTCTGGCAATACTGCACGCGTTGTGTAATAGACGCCATTAACGTTAACATTTAAAATGTTCGTCCACTCTTCAGGAGTCAGTTCCATAAAGTTTCCGAATTTCGAAATACCTGCGTTGTTTAACAGAATATCAATCGGTCCTAATTCACCGCGAATTGATTCCACCGCTGAAGTAATTGCATCGATATCCGATACATCCGCTGCAGCGATTGCTGTTTTAACATCGTAGCTCTTAAGCTCTTCTTGAACTTTCTCCAGGTTTTCAATTGAACGGCCGACAAGACCGATATTTACACCTTCTGCTGCAAGAGCAAGTGCTGTCGCACGTCCGATACCGCGACCTGCTCCTGTAATTAATGCTGTTTTACCGCTTATGTTCTGCATGTTGAAATCTCCTTTAGTTCATATATTCATTAATAATTTTAGCATGTTCCTTACTTTTAGCATAACTTATGAATTTAAAATACCGGGCAATTCATACAGATCTTTAATCTCATAATCCGCACTTATTTTAGTTAAATTCTCCAAGCCGTAAGGATTGTACAAGACTGAATCGATACCCGCTTCACGAGCTCCGGCAATATCAGAAACAAGACTATCACCAATCATCAGTATTTCTGAAGGTTTAAGTTCTGCTCTCTTCATACTTTCTGTAAAGAAACTGATATTCGGTTTTGCATATCCGATATCATCCGATACATATAAATCTGTAAAGTACCGCTTCAAACCAGACAACTGCAGTCTGTTCTCCTGCATTGTCAGCACCCCGTTTGAAGCTGCATATATTTTAAAATCTGCTGATATCTTTTTAAGAACTTCTTCTATACCAGGTTCCATAATGTACTGTTCGCCTAATAGACTTCCGAAATGCTCTTTCGCAAGATTACTGTCATAATCCAGCCCAAGCATTTCAGACAGTTCAGTAAATCTTATATTCAGCACATCTGCCACTGTCAGCAGTTCTTCCTTCTGCTGTTTCCACAATCGTGCATCGATTGTCGAGAATGATTCAAATACACTTTTGTTATATTCAAGATTGAGCGTTGAAAAAGTTTCTTTCAGCGCACTCTCACTGCATTTCTTAAAATTAAATACTGTATCATCAATATCCAGAAAAATAGCTTTATACATATAATTACTCCTGTAAATGATTTAGTCACAAGTTCAAAGTCCACGATATCAATAATAATTAACATACTCAATACTTTCATTTATATACCTATTTATTATACCCTTAAGGCACAATCTAAATAAATGAGGTGCAATGATGAATATTATCGTTACCAGCTTATTCGTCGATGATCAGAACAAAGCATTACAATTTTATACCGATGTTCTCGGCTTCGTTAAAAAACATGACGTGCCCGCAGGCAAGTTCAGATGGATTACAGTTGTATCGAAAGACAATGAAAACGGAACGGAACTTGTCCTTGAACCTAATGACAATCAGGCAGCACAGGACTATCAGAACAGCCTTGTGCAGCAGGGAATTCCTGCAACGATGTTCGGTGTTGATAATATCGATGAAGAATATGAACGCTTAAAAGCACACGGCGTTGAATTTACGATGGAACCGAAAGCAGCCGGAGATATCAAGCTCGCAATATTTAATGATACGTGCGGCAATCTTATTCAGCTTATCGAACAGTAAAGAGCACTTCCCGATTGGGGAGTGCTTTTACTTTCTAAATCAAGCTTAGTTTTGTTAATCCATCCGGCAGCATCTCTGCAATGTATATATCACCGTGCTTATCCACAGTTAAACCATGCCCAAAAGTACCAAACGTACGGCATCTGCTCATAAACTCATCGTCAGCATTAAACACATGTAACGCCGGAACCTGGTCCGTCACATAGATAAAGCCTTCGTTATCCTGATATATATCCATCGGATGAAAGACATTGGATAATTCCTTTAAATACGTACCGTTCTGATCAAAAATCTGCACCCGGTTGTTTTCTCTGTCAGCCACAAGCACTCTTTCCTTCTGATCGACTAAAATAGAGTGCGGTGTAATGAAGCTACCTTCCTCAGACCCAATCTGTCCCCATGTGTGCAATAATTCTCCAGCTTCATTAAAATGATGGACATGCGTATTACCGTAACCATCTGACACAAACATATCCCTATCTTTTGAAAAAGCAATATCTGTCGGATGGTTAAAAGGCTCACCTGTATTTCCCGGGTTATTTCCACCTCCAATAATCCGGAGTATTTCTCCCTGCTTATTGAAAACTACAATTCTGTGATGATCTCTCTCCACTACAAAAACTTCGCCTTCCGGGCTGACTTCCATGTAATGTGCATCTGTAATTTCCTTATTACGCCATTGATTGACCATCTTTCCATCAGCACTGAATATCAGCATGAATGGATCGCTCCTCTGAAGAACGTATACATAGCCTTCATCATCATTTGTGACAGCCGTAATATTTCTGAGGTAGTGCGTTGCCTTATCCTCTGCCCACTGACTGTCGACACTGTACTTCTTCTTTCCCAGACTGAATACCTGATTATTCATACCTTACTCACCTCTGTAATATTTCTCTGTTTACTGTACAGTACCACATTAATAAAATAGTGCTCCCGATTTTAAAAGCTATTGTTCATTATCCATACTTCTTCTGATGTGCTTTCTTCAGTTTCAGATACTCTTCATCTTCGCGTACTTTTATCCATTTCTCTTCAAAGATAGATGCTGATTCTGCTTTTTCAGAATCAATATCTCTTTCCTTTATATCACCGTTCTTGTCGTATTTTCTGCCCCCTTTATAGTTCGCATAACGACGTGATCTTGTATAACCCATCTGCAGAAACTTTCTGGACATATCCATGCCGATAAAATCACCGTTCTCTTTATAATCCAAATACATCTGATAGATCTTGTCAGACGATTCTTTCGCTATCTCAGGTGTCTTAAAACGCCAGTGCGGAAGTATCTCACCTTTATAAGGCTCCATTAGCAGCACACCCTGTTCCCCTCTGCCTACTCTGTATAGTTCAGGCTGCTCCCTAAAATTTATAGTATCGAAATCCATTTCATAATCAAATGCCATATCGGTTACCTCCTTATAGCTTTCACAGTTATAATACCCTCCTCACTCTTACTTTATATTAGGATTGTATCTAAAAAGAGCACTTCCCATTTCCAGGAAGTGCTCTTAATCTATTTACTCTTAATTATTTAAACTTCTTTATCAGTTCAATAAAGGCATCAACAGCAGATTGCAGGAACTCCACTGTACCTTCGTTATTAACTTTCCCTTCGTCATCAATTAAATCAAATGAGTTAGCGATATACACCTCAGGCTGTTGGAGCGGGTGCATATTTAAGAATACCAGTGACTGGCGCAGATGGTGATTGGCACCAAATCCACTTAAGTTTGACGGAGACTGACTCATGACCAATGCAGGTTTGGCGTCCCATTGACTCTGACCGTATGGACGGGATCCAACATCCAGTGCGTTCTTCATTGCTCCTGACATAGAACGGTTATACTCAGGTGTTGCGAACACTACAGCATCAATCTTACTCAACTTATTACGGAACTCATCATATTCCGGAGGAGCACCATTTTCTGTATCAATATCTTCGTTATACAAAGGTAAATCTCCGATATCGATAAACTCTGTTTCATATTCGGACGGAAATAATTCAGCGACGTTTTGAGCAAGCTTTCTAGTGACAGACTCTTTTCTAAGACTTCCGACTATAATACCAACTTTTGTCATATAAAAATCACCCTTCCATCAATATTTCACACTCTTAAAGTATAGATGAAGAAATTGGTTAAGACAAAAAAATAGATTGTAACACAAAAAAGCACTCCCCATTTCTGGGAAGTGCTTTCCAATATATAAAACGTATATTAACGTTTTGAGAATTGTGGAGAACGACGGGCTTTTTTAAGTCCGTACTTGTAACGTTCTTTCATACGTGGGTCACGTGTTAAGAGTCCAGCTCTTTTCAGCGCGCCGCGGTGTTCCGGATCTGCTTCAAGTAAAGCTCTTGCAATACCGTGACGGATTGCTTGTGCCTGACCTGTAAATCCACCACCGTGAACATTTACCAATACATCGTAGTTACCTTCTGTTTCTGTAACTGCGAATGGCTGGCTTAAATCTAAGATTAAACTTTCAAATGGGAGATAGTCTCTCATGTCGCGTCCGTTAACTGTTACTTTACCTTCACCTGGCACTAAACGTACACGTGCAACTGAGTGCTTACGACGTCCAGTTCCTTGATATTCTACTTTAGCCAAATGTATTCCCTCCTATTTCTTAACCACGTAACTCGTAGTTTACTGGTTGCTGTGCTACGTGTGGATGTTCTGCTCCACCGTATACAAATAATTTTTTACCTTGTTTACGTCCTAATGGATTCTTAGGTAACATTCCTTTGATAGAAGTTTCTAATAATCTCATTGGGTTTTTCTCTCTTAATTCACCAGCTGATACTGATTTGATTCCACCAACATGACCTGAGTGTCTGTAGTAGATTTTTTGTGAATCTTTTTTACCTGTTAATACAATCTCACTAGCGTTGATTACGATAACGTAATCCCCTGAATCTACGTGAGGTGTAAATGTTGGTTTGTGTTTCCCGCGTAATATTGTTGCTACTTCTGTAGATAAGCGACCTAATGTTTTACCCGCTGCATCTACAACAAACCATTTACGTTCGATAGTTGACTCATTAGCCATAAACGTTTGATCCATAGTAATTTCCTCCTAAATCTCGTTCTATATTGTCGTTTTAAATTAGTCGTTTTTGTCTTTTTATATTCATTATCCTAATAAGTTTCCGGGGCCTATTAATCATGGATGGATATAAAAATGTACCGTTAATTATTATATAATCGAACCATCATAATGTCAATCTTTTCAGGACAACTTTTACAACTTTTTATACCATACTTTTTCCAGATAAAGACCTTCAGCCGGTGCAGTTTTAGGAATAACTGTTCTATCCATTGCTGCAATCATGTTCAGCGTGTCCGGTGTTCTGATGCCTCTCCCGCATTCCAGTACATACGCAGCAATGATTCTCACCATATTATACAGGAATCCTGTACCGGTAATTATAAATTCAAAGCCGTCGGTTGTTTCAATTACTTTAAAGTCTTTGATTGTCCGCACTTTATTTTTAATTTCACCCTTGGCACTGGAGAACGTCGTAAAGTCATGCGTCCCGATAAACGGGTGCATCGCCTGTTCCATCGCTGTGATTTCCAGTTCGTATGGGTAATGCGTCTTCAAACCGTCGTAAAACGGGTTCTTAGTGCCTGTGTAGACCTTATAGCGGTATGTCTTCCCAACAGCATCAAAACGGGAATGAAAGTCGTCATGAGCAATGTGCACGTCATTAATCAGTATGTCATCCGGCATTGCTCTGTTTAAAATGAATTTCCATTTTTCAGGTGGTATATCTATCGGAGTATCGAAATGGAAGTACTGCTCCAAAGCATGCACACCTGCATCCGTGCGGGATGATGCATGAATACGCGTGAATTCCTTGTGCATTCGTTTCAACTGTTTTTCTATCGTGCCCTGTACCGTCCGGAAGTCATGCTGATACTGAAATCCGCTGAAGTTCCGTCCATTATATGAAATCTTTACTGCAACTCTCATTAATTTCACTGCCTTACAAATATTAATAATCCACCGAATATAACAAGCACCAGAAGTGCAATTGTATCTCGTGTTTCCCAGGATAGAAGACGGTAATGCGTTCGTCCTTTTTCACCCTGATAACCTCTGACTTCCATAGCAATTGCCATTTCCTCAGCACGCTTAAACGCAGACATAAAGAGTGGGATGAATATCGGTATCAGTGCATTGATACGCTGTTTTAAATTCCCCGTCATAAATGTCGAACCTCGTGCACTCTGAGCTTTAATTATTTTCTCTGTCTCGTCCATCAGCGTTGGAATAAATCTTAATGAGATTGACATCACCATCGCAATTTCATGCACGGGAACTTTTACAGCTTTCAACGGTCTGCATAGTTTCTCAATCGCATCCGTCAGCTCAATCGGGCTCGTTGTCAGCGTCATCAGCGTCGTGATTACTACTAAGAGAATCAGCCGGATCGTAATATAAACACCGGTAATCAGACCTTCAGATTCAATTGTGAAAAATCCGCCGTCAATCAGTACAGATCCGCCTTTAGTTAAAAACAGATGCATCAGAAACGTAAATATCAGCAGGATAAAAATCAGTTTTAAACCATTAAACAAAAATCTGATTGATAACCCCGCCAGTTTAGTCATTGACAGGACAAAAATTACTAACAGACTGTAGCCGAGCCAATGATTTGCGAAAAATACGATAATCATAAAAAGAATCACTGAAATGATCTTCGATCTCGGATCCAATCTGTGAATCATACTATTTCCCGGGATATATCTGCCGAGCAGCATTGAACTAAGCATTATTCTGCCTCCAGTCCTTATACAGCTGAATAAATTCAGCTGTATTTTTTGGAGTGCCGTTTAATACTGTGCCCTTTTTGTGAAGATCTTGAACAAGCTGAATCACGTTCGGAACTTCGAGATTATACTGTTCCATAAAATTACGGTCCGTCAGTACGTCCGGTGTCCTGCCTTCTCCGGCAATCTGTCCTTCAGCCATGACTTTTACTTCATCCGTAAATTCTAGTACATCATTCATATCATGTGTAATTAAGATTACGGTTATGTCCATCTTCTTATACACATCGTAGAACAGCTGCATCGTTTCATCATGACTGACTGGATCGAGACCCGCTGTCGGTTCATCCAATATTAAAATGCTCGGTTCCATCGCCAGAATTCCTGCGATTGCCACTTTTCTCATCTGTCCGCCTGAAAGTTCAAACGGACTTTTTTCAAGAAGTGATTCATGAACATTAAGGAGCTCTAAATAGTAACATGCTCTTTCTCTCGCAGCCTCTTCACTAATTCCCATATTCATAGGTCCGAACATAACATCTTTCAGTACGGTACTCTCAAACAGCTGATGCTCTGGAAACTGAAACACCATACCGACTTTTGTTTTCGCCTGATGGATCACTTTTTGTTTTGTTTTTTTCTGAAGTACAATGCCGTCTGTTTCCACTGTTCCTGAACTCGGCAGAATCAAACCGTTCATCGTCTGAATCAGAGTGGATTTACCGCTCCCTGTATGACCGATCAATCCGTAAAACTTCCCCGACTCAAACGTTGTATTTATATTTTTTAACGCCTGATATTCAAATGGGGATTTACGGTTATAAAACACATTTACATCTGTAAATTGAATCGTCATAATCGCACCACCAGTTCATCGTGGGTTACGTATGAGCCGCCGAGCAATGCATTTGATATCTCCACAGTATACGGTACTTTTAAGTTACTCTCTTTGAGCAATTCCTTATTACTGTATACTTCTTCAACCGAACCCTGACCGACAATTCTGCCGCCGTTCATCACGACGACTCTGTCGCTCTGTTCAATTTCAGTTAAGTCATGCGTAATATAAAGAATCGTAGTATCCAGCTGATCATGCAGTCTGCATAAAATAGCCAGGACTTCTTTTCTTCCTTTAGGATCCAGCATTGATGTCGCTTCATCAAGAATAAGTACTTCAGGCCGCATCGCAAGCGCACCTGCGATTGCGACTCTCTGTTTCTGTCCGCCTGACAGACGGTGGGGTTCATGTGTACGGAATTCAAGCATATTAACGAGACCGAGAGCATACTCTGTCCGTTCGATCATTTCCTCACGTTCGAGCCCCAAATTCTCAAGACCGAAGGCAACATCATCTTCAACTGTCGAGCCGACGAACTGGTTATCCGGATTCTGGAAAACAATCGCAAACTTGCGGCGGAGCATCTGCTTATTCTCTTCGGTTAAAAGTCTATCGTCTACGTATATCTCACCTTCGTATTCTTCAATAATACCCATGATGATTTTTACCAACGTACTTTTACCCGAACCGTTATGCCCGATTATCGAAGTCCATTCCCCAGCTTTGAAAGGGATGGAAATATGATCCAGGGCATATGCTTCATGTGCCCGGTATTTAAATGCAATATCTTTTAATGAAATCATATTTCCACCCCTTTAAAAATTTATGTAAAAAAAGCGCGTACCCTGCAATAAGAGTCGCGCACTGATTTTTATATTGCAGGATACGTCGAGCTAGACGAATGAGCCCTTACGGGCTCACCATCATAACACTCACTCTGCTTTTATAGTTTACGCTTCTTCAGTTGTAACTGGAGCGCCTTCTACGAATTCGATAATTACAAGTTCAGCTCCGTCACCACGACGAGTTCCAAGCTTTTTAATACTTGTGTAACCGCCTTGACGATCTGCGAAACGTGGAGCGATGTCTTCAAATAATTTTTGAAGTGCATAGCTTGTTGAACCATCTTCATTGATGATTTCTACGTTACGTACAGTTTGACCAGCACGTCTTTTCGCTGTTAAGTCACCGCGTTTACCTAGTGTAACTAAACGGTCTGCAAGTTTACGTAATTCTTTAGCACGGTCTTCAGTAGTAGTGATGCGCTCACTTACGATTAATGAAGTTGCTAAGTCGCGTAACATTGCTTTTCTTTGGTCTGATGTACGTCCAAGTTTTCTGTAACCCATTATTTCTCCTCCTTTATGACTAGTCTTCTTTGCGTAGACCTAAATCAAGGTCTTCAAGTTTAAATTTAACTTCTTCCAGTGACTTACGTCCCAGATTACGCACTTTCATCATATCAGCTTCTGTTTTGTCAGTAAGTTCCTGAACAGAGTTAATACCAGCGCGTTTCAGACAGTTATAAGAACGTACTGATAAGTCAAGTTCTTCAATAGACATTTCAAGTACTTTCTCTTTCTGATCTTCTTCTTTCTCGATCATGATTTCAGCATTTTGTGCTTCGTCAGTAAGATCGACAAAAATGTTTAAGTGTTCAGTGAGAATTTTAGCACCCAATGATACTGCTTCCTGCGGAGTAAGTGAACCATCAGTCCATACATCCAGAGTCAGCTTATCGAAGTTTGTACTTTGTCCTACACGTGTATTTTCAACAGTATAATTCGCACGTTCTATCGGTGTATAGATAGAGTCGATTGGAATTACACCAATTGGCATATCAGCTTTATTATTACCGTCTGCAAGAGTATATCCTCTTCCACGATCTGCTGTCATGCGTAATTTCAAGCTTCCGCCTTTAGATACTGTTGCAATCTTAAGGTCTCTGTTTAAAATCTCCACATCACTGTCGTGAGTAATATCAGCTGCAGTAACAACACCTTCGCCGCTAAAATCAATTTCCAAAGTTTTTTCTTCTTCAGAGTATATTTTTAGAGCAAGGCTCTTGAGGTTAGTAATAATTGTAGTCACGTCTTCAACAACATTATCTATTGTCGAAAACTCATGAAGTACATTTTCTATTTCAATCGTCTTAACTGCCGCACCTGGTAATGATGATAAAAGAATGCGACGCAAGGAGTTCCCAAGTGTTGTTCCATAACCTCTTTCTAAAGGTTCTACAACAAACTTACCAAACTTAGAATCATCCGATACCTCTACTGTCTCAATTCTAGGTTTCTCGATTTCGATCATGTGTAACATATCCTCCCTTTAAACGCCGAAAATATTAGAAAATAATATTGTTCCCAACTACTTAAGCGATTTATTATTCTTATACACGACGGCGTTTAGGTGGACGACAGCCATTATGTGGAACTGGAGTTACATCTCTGATAGCTGTAATTTCAAGTCCAGCTGACTGAAGCGCACGGATAGCTGCTTCACGTCCGGCACCAGGACCTTTAACTGTAACTTCTACAGTTTTAAGACCGTGTTCCATCGCTGCTTTAGAAGCAGTTTCAGAAGCCATTTGTGCTGCGAAAGGAGTAGATTTCTTAGAACCTTTAAACCCTAATGCACCGGCAGATGACCATGAAAGAGCATTACCGAACTCGTCAGTAATTGTAACAATTGTATTGTTAAAAGTTGAGCGGATGTGTGCTACACCTGCTTCTATATTCTTTTTCACTTTACGTTTACGTGATTGTTGTTTGCGAGCCATTATTTATCCTCCTTTACTTTAGTAACTATTTATTTCTTCTTGTTCGCTACTGTTTTAATTGGACCTTTACGAGTTCTTGCGTTGTTTTTAGTGTGTTGACCATTAACTGGTAAACCACGACGGTGACGCATTCCCTTGTAAGAACCGATTTCCATAAGACGTTTAACGTTTAAGTTTGTTTCACGGCGTAAGTCACCTTCGACTTTATACGCGTCTATTACTTCACGAATTTTGTTTAACTCATCTTCTGTAAGATCTTTAACTCTAGTACTTTCATCAACTGATGCTTTAGCTAAAATTTCGCTAGCGCGTGTTGGTCCAATACCGAAAACATATGTTAAAGAAATTACAACACGTTTATCACGTGGTACGTCAACTCCTGCAATACGAGCCATATCTTTGCACCTCCAAATTAAATATTAACCTTGTTTTTGCTTGTGTTTAGGGTTTTCACAAATTACCATTACTTTTCCTTTTCTGCGGATAACTTTACATTTTTCACAGATAGGTTTTACTGACGGTCTTACTTTCATGTTTTTTACCTCCTTAGAATATGGAGTCTCTTATTTAAAACGATAAGTGATTCTGCCACGTGTTAAGTCATATGGTGACATCTCAACTGTTACTTTATCACCAGGAAGTATGCGTATATAGTTCATACGAATTTTACCTGATACATGAGCTAAAATCTCATGACCATTTTCTAATTCTACTTTGAACATTGCATTTGGTAAAGTATCAAGCACTGTACCTTCCAGTTCAATTACATCTTGTTTACTCACTTCTTTTCCTCCTTATACAGCATTTCAATTCCTATTATAGAAATTTGCTCTAGGTGACGATTCACTTCGTCTAATAACGACTCTCTCGTATACATATAGACATAGCAACATTCACCTAAATTGCTGCAAGGTGAACATTTCTATAAGCCATTAAGAATTTCATCGACTTCTTCGAAAACTTCTTCTATATCTTTTGAGCCATCTACTGTAGCTAGAACCCCAAGACCTTTATAGAAATCCAGAAGTGGTGCTGTCTGTTTAATATTGACTTCCAGACGGTTTTGTACTGTTTCCGGATTGTCATCTTCGCGCTGGTATAATTTACCGCCGTCTAAGTCACAAATACCTTCTGTCTTAGGCGGGTTAAACACTAGATGATAAGTC
This sequence comes from Jeotgalicoccus sp., assembly GCA_052093725.1. GTDB lineage: Bacteria > Bacillota > Bacilli > Staphylococcales > Salinicoccaceae > Jeotgalicoccus. Next base: position 13,557 of record JBQDHL010000012.1, read on the forward strand.
GCACCGCAAGTTTCGCAAATGCGTCGGCCAGTCAGTCTGTTCATCAGTTCCTCTTCAGGCACTTCAACATATACAGTCTGATCGATCTGAGAACCAAGCTCTGTCATGATGTTTTTCAATGCTTCCGCCTGTTCGACAGTTCTAGGGAAACCATCCAGTAAGAAACCATCTTTTACATCATTTTGAGAAAGACGTTCTTTCACGATACCAACTGTTACTTCGTCAGGAACAAGTTCGCCCTGGTCCATAAATGCCTTAGCCTGTCTTCCTAAATCTGTCTCGTTTCTAATTGCAAGACGGAACATATCTCCTGTAGAGATATGAGGAATCGAGTATTTTTTGATTATTTTCGCAGCTTGAGTACCTTTACCTGCACCAGGCAAGCCCATAATAATAATGTTCATTATTTTGTTTCCTCCTACTTATCTACGCTTTCTAAATCCGCGGTATTCTCTCTGGTTAGCCTGAGCTTCCAATTGTTTCATCGTTTCAAGAGCAACCCCGATAACGATCAGCAAGCTCGTCCCCCCAATTTGAATTGCCTGCGGCAAGTCCATAAACTTCGTAATTAAGAGTGGTAAAATTGCAATGCCTGCAAGGAACAGAGAGCCTACAAATACTAATCTGTACAAGACAGACGTAATATAATCCTCTGTATTTTTACCTGGACGTATACCCGGAATATAACTGCCCTGTTTTTTCAGGTTGTCAGCCATTTTCTCAGGATTCACCTGTACAAATGAATAGAAGTAAGCAAATGCGATAATCAGGACAACATAGACAATCATTCCAATCCAGTCAGACGGGTCAGCAAAACGGGCTACCATTTGTGCCCAGTTTGCATCCGGGAAGAATAATGTCAATGTTTGAGGCATCATCAGAAATGCCATTGCAAAGATTACCGGAATAACCCCTGCCGAGTTAACTTTCAACGGTAAAAATGTTGATTGCGGAGCTAATTGTGACCCAGGTGTTCTTTGTCCTTTTGCATATTGCACTGGAATCTTACGAATTGCTTGTAAGATAAACACTGCAAACGCAGTAAGAAGAATAAGAAATAGTACAATACCAGCGATTTGCAGCACTGCCATTGTTGTATCCGCATTACCTGTGAATCTTGACTGATAAAGCTGAACTAATGCACTTGGAAGTGCACCTAAGATACCTGCAAAGATAATGATTGAAATACCATTACCGACACCATGTGTAGTGATTTGTTCACCAATCCACATAAGGAATGCTGTACCTGTAGTTAAAATTAAAGCAATAAACAGATAAGACCCAATATTATTATCATCAATCAGGTTACCGCCAAACATTTGGTTAAATGCAAACGACATACCGATAGCTTGGATAAATGCTAAAACGATCGTGAAATACCTAGTGAATTGAGCCAGTTTCCGTCTTCCGACTTCACCTTGTCTTGCCCATTCAGCAAACTTTGGAACTACGTCCATTTGAAGCAGCTGCGTCACAATTGAAGCCGTGATATACGGCATAATCCCCATCGCCAAGATAGAGAAGTTCATGAGCGCTCCACCGCCAAATGTATTCATTAAATCTAAAACTCCACTCCCGGATGTCCCAGTGTCAAAAACACTTGGATCTACTCCGGGAACTGGAATGTACGTACCAATTTTAAATATAACTAGCATTGCCAAAGTAAACAGTATCTTGTTACGTATTTCTTTAATTTTAAAGAAATTCGATATCGTCCCGATCATTAGATCACCTCATGAGTTCCGCCCTGTTGCTCAATCGCTTCTACAGCTGAACTAGAAAATTTGTGCGCTTTAATCGTCAACTTCTTCTCTAAGTTACCGTTACCTAGAATTTTAATTCCAGATTTTTCGTTTTTAACAATTCCTGATTCTATTAAAAGTTCAGGAGTTACTTCAGTACCATTGTCAAAACGGTTTAACACAGTAACATTTACAACTGCGTAATCTTTACGGTTGATGTTTGTGAATCCGCGTTTTGGAATACTACGGAATAGTGGTAATTGTCCACCTTCGAAAGTAAGACCAATTCTACCGCCAGAACGGGATTTTTGTCCGTTATGACCGCGACCGGATGTTTTACCGTTACCTGATGACATACCGCGTCCAACTCTGTTACGTTTGTTACGCGCGCCTTCAACTGGTTTAAGTTCGTGTAATTTCATCTTCGCACCTCCTACATTATTTTATCATTATTTCTCTTCGACTGTAACTAAATGACCGACTTTTGCAATCTGTCCTCTTAACTGAGGAGTATCTTCATGCTCTACAGTCTGGTGCATTTTTCTAAGTCCTAATGCTGTAACTGTTTCTCTTTGTGTCTGCGGTTTACCGATAACACTCTTAGTGAGGGTAACTTTCACTTTTGCCATTGACTATTCCCTCCTTAGTTTAGAATCTCTTCTACAGTTTTATCTCTTAGTTTTGCAACTTCGTTAACATCTTTAAGTTCAGTTAAGCCTTTAACTGTAGCGCGAACTACGTTGATTGGTGTGTTAGCACCAAGTGACTTACTTAAGATATCAGTAACACCAGCTAATTCTAATACGGCACGAACAGGTCCGCCCGCAATAACTCCTGTACCAGGAGCAGCAGGTTTCATTAATACGTTACCTGACGAGAATCGTCCAGTTACTTCATGAGGTACAGTACCATTAACAATAGGCACTTCGATTAGATTTTTCTTAGCAGATTCGATAGCTTTTTTAATAGCTTCCGGAACTTCTTGTGCTTTACCTGTACCGAAACCTACACGTCCTTTTCTGTCTCCAACTACTACTAAAGCTGAGAAACGGAAACGACGACCACCTTTAACTACTTTAGCTATACGGTTGATCGTTACAACGCGCTCTTCAAATTCTTTTACTTCTCTTTCTCTTCTTTGAGCCATGAAATATGTCCCTCCTTTATTTTAGAAATCCAGTCCGTTTTCACGAGCTGCGTCAGCTAATGCTTTAACACGTCCATGATATAAATATCCACCACGGTCAAATACTACTTTAACGATGTCTTTGTCTTTTGCACGGTTGGCAATTAGAGCTCCGACTTCTTTAGCAGCTTCTACGTTAGATCCTGATTCGCCTTTGAATTCAGTGTCTTTAGTAGACGCGCTTACAAGTGTAATTTGCGCAGTGTCATCAATTAATTGAGCATAGATATGCTTGTTTGAACGGTAGACATTTAAACGTGGTCTTTCAGCAGTTCCTGAAAGTAAGTTACGCACGCGACCGTGTCTCTTTTGACGTACTTTATTCTTGTCAATTTTCGCGATCATTGATGTTCACTCCTCACTTAATTATTATTTACCAGTTTTACCTTCTTTACGGCGAACGTTTTCGTCTTTATAACGAATACCTTTACCTTTGTATGGTTCTGGTGGACGTACTTTACGGATGTTAGATGCAAGAGCACCAACAGCCTCTTTATCAATACCTTCAATTTTAATCTTAGTGTTACCGTCAACTGTAATCTGTAGATCATCAGTTGCTTCGAATTCTACCGGGTGAGATAAACCAACGCTGAGCGCTAATTTTTTACCTTGCATTTGAGCACGGTAACCAACTCCGATAAGTTCAAGTTCTTTAGCAAAACCTTTTGATACACCTTCAACCATGTTGTTGATAAGTGCACGAGTTGTACCGTGAACTGTACGGTGTTCTTTAGATTCACTTGGGCGAACTACTTCTAAAGTAGTGTCTTCAAGATTATATGTCATTGCTTCATTAAATGAGTTAACTAATTCACCTTTAGGACCTTTTACTGTAACAGTATTGTCCTTAATGTCGATTGTTACATCACTTGGAATGTCAATAAGACGTTTACCTACACGACTCATTACTTTGCACCTCCTGTTTTATTAAATTACCAAACGTATGCGAGAACTTCCCCGCCAAGATTTCTTTTACGTGCTTCTTTTTCTGTAAGCACACCTTCTGATGTTGAAATAAGAGCAATTCCAAGACCGTTAAGTACTCTTGGTAACTCATCTTTTTTAGCATAAACACGAAGTCCAGGTTTAGAAATACGTTTCAAACCAGTAATAACGCGTTCGTTTTCGTTGCTGTATTTCATGAATACACGGATCATACCTTGCTTATCGTCCTCGATGTATTCTACATTCTTAACAAAACCTTCTGTTTTTAAAATAGCAGCGATTTCCTTTTTCATGTTTGAACCAGGAATCTCTAAAGTATCATGTCTAACAATATTCGCATTTCTAATGCGTGTTAGCATATCTGCAATTGGATCTGACACTGTCATTATAAGTTGCCTCCTTTCGATTAATGAATCTTACCAGCTTGCTTTTCTTACACCAGGAATTTGCCCTTTGTAAGCAAGTTCACGGAAACAGATACGGCAAAGCTTGAATTTACGTAGTACTGAATGTGGTCTACCACATCTTTCGCAGCGTGTGTATTCTCTAACTTTGAATTTTTGTTCTTTTTGCTGTTTAGCAATCATTGATTTTTTAGCCACTATATTGCCTCCTTATTACTTACTTTTGGAACGGCATACCGAATTGTGTAAGCAATTCACGAGCTTCTTCGTCCGTGTTTGCTGTTGTAACAATAACGATATCCATACCGCGAACTTTTGATACTTTATCGTAATCAATTTCCGGGAAGATTAATTGTTCTTTAACACCTAATGTGTAGTTACCGCGGCCATCGAATGCTTTCTTAGAAATACCTCTGAAGTCTCTTACACGTGGTAATGAAACTGAGATTAGTTTGTCTAGGAATTCATACATTCTTTCTCCACGAAGTGTAACTTTAGCACCTATTGGCATTCCTTCACGTAAACGGAATGTAGCGATTGATTTCTTAGCTTTTGTGATAATTGGTTTTTGACCTGTAATTGCACCTAATTCCTCAACTGCTGTGTCAAGTACTTTTGCATTTTGTACAGCGTCACCAATACCCATGTTTACTACGATTTTATCAATCTGTGGTGCCTGCATTACTGATGAATAATTAAATTTATTAACTAGTTCTTGTTTGATTGTTTCATTGTATTTGTCTTTTAAGCGAGCCATTTAATGGGACCTCCTTCCGTTTAAACCTTATTTGATCTCTTTACCTGATTTAACAGCGATTTTCACTTTTTTACCATCTTTAATTTCATGACGGATACGAGTGCGTTCACCTGATTCAGGGTCTACATGCATGACGTTGGAAACATGAATCGGAGCTTCTACCTCTAGAATCCCACCTTCTGGGTTCATTTGAGATGGCTTCTGATGTTTCTTGATTACGTTGACATTTTCAATAACGACACGGTTGTCTGCAGGAATTGCTTTTAGAACAGTTCCTTTTTTACCTTTGTCCTTACCGCTGATTACAACGACCTGGTCACCTGTTTTTACGTGCATAGTTGTCGCACCTCCTTCGGATTTGGATTATAGTACTTCTGGTGCTAATGAGATAATCTTCATGAAGTTACCTTCGCGAAGTTCACGAGCAACTGGTCCGAAAATACGAGTACCTCTTGGACCTTTATCATCACGGATGATTACGCATGCGTTCTCATCGAATTTAATATATGAACCATCTTCACGACGGACACCTGTTTTTGTTCTAACGATGACGGCTTTAACAACCTCACCTTTTTTGACAACCCCACCGGGTGTTGCATTCTTAACACTTGCAACGATTACATCTCCGATGTTCGCAGTTTTACGGCCTGTTCCGCCCAAAACTTTAATAGTTAGCACTTCACGTGCTCCTGAGTTGTCAGCTACCTTCAAACGGCTCTCTGACTGAATCATGCGCGATTCCCTCCTTCTGTTTCAAGTATTTTATATAAGTACAGATTCTTTAACGATTTCAACTAGACGGAATCGTTTAGTCGCAGATAATGGACGTGTTTCTTGGATTCTAACGATATCGCCCATTTTCGCAGTGTTGTTTTCATCATGTGCTTTATATTTTTTAGAATATTTAACACGTTTTCCGATGATCGGGTGCTTTGTGTAAGTTTCAACAAGTACCGTTACAGTCTTATCCATCTTGTCGGATACGACGCGGCCCTGGTAAACTTTGCGTTCGTTTTTACTTTCCACGATTTGAACCTCCTCTAATTATTGATTCGCTTGTGCTTCTTCGATCTCTCTTGCGCGAACCGTCGTTTTCATTCTAGCGATAGTCTTTCTAACCTCTTTGATACGAGCAGTGTTTTCTAGCTGACCTGTAGCTAGCTGAAAGCGCAGATTGAAAAGTTCTTCTTTCAATTCTTTAACATTAGATTCAATTTCGGAATTCGTTAAATCACGGATTTCTTTAGCTTTCATTCGTATCACCACCTAATTCTTCACGTTTTACTATTTTCGTTTTTAATGGAAGTTTATGACTTGCAAGACGAAGTGCTTCTTTAGCTACTTCCTCTTCTACACCTGCAACTTCAAACATAACACGGCCTGGTTTAACTACTGCAATCCAACCTTCGATTGCACCTTTACCAGAACCCATACGTACTTCTAATGGTTTCTTTGTATACGGTGTGTGTGGGAAGATGTTGATCCATACTTTACCGCCACGTTTCATATAACGTGTCATTGCAATACGTGCTGCTTCGATTTGTCTTGCTGTAATCCAAGATGTTGTCGTAGCTTGTAGCCCGTATTCACCAAAGCTTACTTGATTTCCGCCTTTTGAACGTCCTTTTGTGTTCGGACGGTGCTGACGACGGTACTTAACTCTTTTTGGTAATAACATTCCAAATTTCCTCCTTACTTATTTATTATTCTTTGTAGGAAGAACTTCTCCACGGTAGATCCATACCTTGACACCTAACTTACCGTAAGTTGTGTCTGCTTCTTCATGAGCATAATCGATGTCTGCACGAAGTGTATGAAGTGGAACTGTTCCTTCACTGTAACCTTCAGCACGAGCGATATCCGCACCGCCTAAACGTCCTGAAACTTGTGTTTTAATACCTTTAGCGCCTGATTTAATAGCTCTTTGCAGCGCTTGTTTTTGTGCTCTACGGAAAGATACACGGTTTTCTAACTGACGTGCAATACTTTCTGCTACAAGTTTAGCATCCATATCTACTCTCTTAATTTCGATAACGTTGATATGAACTTTCTTGCCAGTTAAGTTAGTCAGTGCAGTACGTAGTTTGTTAATTTCGCTACCGCCCTTACCGATTACCATACCTGGTTTACCTGTGTGCAAAGCAATATTCACTCGGTTTGCTGCACGTTCAATTTCTACTTTAGAAATCGATGCATCTTTAAGATTAGTCTCGATATATTTACGAACTTTTAAGTCTTCGTGTAGCAGTGTTGCAAAGTTTTTGTCTGCATACCATTTTGCTTCCCAGTCACGAATGACACCTACACGAAACCCAATTGGATTTATCTTTTGGCCCAAGTTAATTCCCTCCTTATATAATTAAGCGTTTTCTGTCTCTTTGTTTTCTTCAGTTTCAACTTCTGCTTCGTTTGCGTATTCTTTAACAACTACTGTGATATGGCTAGTACGTTTGTTGATCTTCGTAGCACGGCCTTGAGCACGTGGACGGAATCTCTTCATCGTAGGACCTTCGTCTGCAAAAATTTCAGAAATATACAGGTTTTCGATATCCATATCGTAGTTGTGTTCTGCGTTAGCAACTGCAGATTGAACTAATTTCTCCACTACTGGTGAAGATCTCTTGTTTGTAAGTTTTAGAATTGATATCGCTTCTCCAACTTCTTTACCTCTTACAAGGTCAAGAATAAGGCGTACTTTACGCGGAGCGATTCTCACAGTTTTAGCAACAGCTTTCGATTGCATGAGTTTTTCCTCCTTTATCGCATATGGTTAGTTATTTATCTTTTTGTTTTTTGATCGTTTCCGTGACCTTTAAAAGTTCTTGTAGGTGCAAATTCACCTAGTTTGTGTCCAACCATATCTTCTGTGATGTACACAGGTACATGTTTGCGTCCGTCGTATACAGCGATTGTCTGTCCGATGAAATTCGGGAAAACCGTTGAACGGCGTGACCATGTTTTAATTACACTTTTTTTACTACCTTCGCTCTGAGCCTCTACTTTTTTCATGAGGTGATCGTCGACGAAAGGTCCTTTTTTAAGACTGCGTGCCATGTAGGCGCCTCCTTCCAATAATGCGTGCGGATTTTATCCGCACACTCACATTACTTATTTCTTACGTCCTCTTACTATGAACTTAGTTGAACGGTTTTTACCTCTACGAGTTTTCTTACCAAGAGTTGGTTTACCCCAAGGAGAAACTGGTGACGGCATACCGATAGGCGCTTTACCTTCACCACCACCGTGTGGGTGGTCGTTAGGGTTCATTACTGAACCACGTACTGTAGGGCGTTTACCTTTCCATCTAGAACGTCCGGCTTTACCAATGTTGATAAGTTCGTGCTGCTCGTTACCAACTTGTCCGATTGTCGCTCTACATGTAAGAAGAACCATACGTACTTCACCGGAAGCTAATCTTACCAGTGCGTATTTACCTTCTTTACCTAACAACTGTGCGCTTGTACCTGCTGAACGTGACATCTGTCCGCCAGCACCTGGTTTTAATTCGATGTTGTGGATTGTAGTACCAACCGGGATGTCTTCTAATACTAATGCGTTACCTGGTTTGATATCTGCTTCAGGTCCACTCATGATTACTGTTCCAACTGTCATGCCTTTAGGTGCTAAGATATACTTCTTCTCACCATCTGCATATGATACTAACGCGATGTTAGCTGAACGGTTTGGATCGTACTCAATAGTTTTAACTGTTGCAGGAATTCCATCTTTATTACGTTTGAAGTCAATAAGTCTATATTGACGTTTATGTCCACCTGCTTGGTGACGTACAGTGATTTTACCCTGGTTGTTACGTCCCGCTTTTTTCGGCAGCGGCGCTAGTAATGAACGTTCCGGAGTTGTTGAAGTGATTTCAGCAAAATCCGAACCAGTCATATTACGACGACCATTCGTGGTAGGCTTATATTTCTTAATTGCCATCCTCGTTATACCTCCTTATTGGTATCTGTATATAATTTAGAAGATTTCGATTGAACCTTCTTTAAGTTTTACAATCGCTTTTCTTCTTCTGTTTGTATAGCCTTCGTAACGACCCATGCGTTTTTTCTTAGGCTTAACATTCATAATGTTTACTTTTTCAACTTTAACGTCGAAGATTTCTTCAACTGCGTGTTTGACTTGTGTTTTGTTCGCTCTTACATCTACATCGAATGTGTATTTGTCTTCTGCCATTAAGTCAGCAGAGCGCTCAGTAACTACTGGGCGCTTGATAATGTCGCGTGCATCCATTATACAAGTACCTCCTCTGCTATTTTGATTGCTCCCTCAGTGAAAATCACATGGTTAGCAGAAAGGATATCTAGTACGTTAAGACCAGCTGGAGTTAACACTGTAACACCTGGGATGTTACGTGCTGATTTTTCAACAACTTCGTCTCTATTTTCAAGTACAAGAAGTACTTTCTTAGCTGCACCAAGATTTTCAAGTACTGTTAAGAACTCTTTAGTTTTTGGTGCGTCCATTTCAAGGTGGTCAATCACTTGTAATACTTCTTCATTCACTTTCGCTGAAAGTGCTGAACGAAGTGCAAGCTTTCTCATTTTCTTCGGCATGCTGAAGCCATATGATCTTTGAGTCGGGCCGAATACGACGCCGCCTCCACGGAATTGTGGTGCACGGATTGTACCTTGACGTGCATTACCTGTTCCTTTTTGTTTAAACGGTTTTCTTCCGCCTCCACGTACATCTGAACGGTTTTTTACTTTGTGTGTCCCTTGTCTAAGAGATGCACGTTGTAAATGAACTGCTTCAAATAATACATGTTGGTTCGGTTCGATTCCGAATACAGCCTGGTTTAGTTCGATAGAACTTACTTTAGTTCCTTCTTTTGATAAAACATCGATTGCCATGTGTTTATCCTCCCTTCCTTATTACTTGTTACCTTTTTTAATTGATGTTGAAATTTTTACAAAACCTTTTCTAGGTCCTGGTACGTTGCCTTTAATAAGAACAACATTTTTTTCTGCGTCTACACGTACGATTTCTAAGTTTTGCATAGTAATCGTTTTACCACCCATTTGTCCAGGCAATTTTTTGCCTTTAAAAACTTTACCCGGGCTTGCTGCCATAGCCATAGCACCAGATCCTCTGTGGTAACGTGAACCGTGACTCATTGGTCCGCGGCTGAAATTGTGACGTTTGATAGAACCCTGGAAACCTTTACCTTTTGAAGTTCCCGTTACGTCTACAAAGTCGCCTGCAGTAAATGTATCTACTGGGACTTCTTGACCTACGTCAAATTCTTCTGCGTTCAAATTCTTGAATTCGCGTATGAAGCGCTTAGGAGCAGTTCCTGATGCTTTAGCATGGCCTGCTTCTGCTTTGTTGGCATATTTGTTGCTTCTGCCTTTTGCGTTATAATCGCGTTTGTTATCGAATCCGATTTGAATCGCGTTATATCCGTCTGTTTCTTCTGTTTTCTTTTGAACTACTACGTTTCCTGCAGCTTCTACTACTGTTACAGGGATTAATTCTCCGTTTTCACCGAAAACTTGAGTCATCCCAATTTTTCTACCTAAGATTCCTTTGGTCATCGAAAGTCGCACCTCCTATAATTTATAACTTGATTTCGATGTCTACGCCTGATGGTAAGTTTAAGCCCATTAGAGCGTCAACTGTTTTAGGTGTAGGGTTTAAAATGTCGATAAGACGTTTGTGTGTACGCTGTTCAAACTGTTCACGTGAATCTTTGTATTTGTGCACCGCACGAATAACTGTGTAAATAGTTTTCTCAGTCGGTAACGGAATCGGTCCTGATACATCTGCACCTGAACGTTTTGCCGTTTCAACGATTTTCTCTGCTGATTGATCCAGCACTCTGTGGTCGTACGCTTTTAAACGAATACGAATTTTTTGCTTTGCCATTATTTATACCTCCTTATGGTCGTCATCCTATTAATGGTAGACTATCTCGGCGAAAATTTTCTTGTCACACCTGCCATGGCAACTCGGCCTTGTGTGTCAGTAACCTCTCGCTTCATCGATGTGTGATGTGCGTAGGAACAGCACTTCACGTATACAGGACACAACTGTGTCCGCTAAGTCCAACGTTAGATATGTTACAGTAAAAGAGTGAGGAAATCAATAGATATCTACAGATTTTCTCACTCTTTTTTTATTTTCTTTCATTCTCTACTATATATACATCAACTTGAATATTAATTAATAAAGACGAAGTATAATATGAACACTATGAATAGTCCGTACATGATTGGATTAATTTCTTTTCTCTTGCCCGCCATAATCATCGTAATCGGATAGAAGATAAATCCAACTGCAATACCGGTCGCAATACTGTACGTGAGCGGCATCATAAATACTGTCAGGAATGCAGGCACTGCAACTTCAAATCTGCCCCAGCTTATCTTCGATAAATTGGATGCCATTAAAATTCCTACTATTATAAGAGCTGGCGCCGTTACTTCTGAAGTAAATGTAACAATCAGCGGCGAAAAGAATATCGCAGCTAAGAATAACATGCCTGTAACTACCGAAGCAAATCCGCTCCGCGCCCCGGCTGCCACACCAGCTGTCGATTCTACATACGATGTTGTTGTAGATGTTCCGAAGATTGCTCCTGTAATCGTCGCAAATGCATCTGCAAGAAGAGCTTTACCTGCACGCGGGAGTTTATTGTCTTTAATAAGGTTAGCTTGTGACGCAACACCTACAAGCGTTCCTGCTGTATCGAAAAAGTCTACGAACAGAAAAGTCAGTACGACAATCAGAAACTGTACATTAAAAATTGTATCAAAGTCCATCAATCCTTCGAATGCTGCTCCGAATGTCGGCGCAACACTTGGCACTGAACCGACGATTGCCGACGGCATCGGCACTATTCCCGTCAGAATCCCGATTAGTGCAGTAGCGATCATACCGATAAAAATTGCGGCAGGCACTTTTTTAGTCATAAGTATTACAGATATAACAAGTCCTGCAAATGTCAGCAGTACGCCGCCGCTCTGCACATCGCCGAGACTGATTAATGTTGCATCATCACCTGCGATAATACCTGAAGACTGAAGACCAACAAAAGTAATGAAGAATCCGATACCGGCGCTGACCGCCATTTTCATCTCCATCGGGATGGCGTTAATTATGTATTCACGAAGTCCCGTCAGTGTTAATAGAACGAATATTACTCCAGAGAATAATACGCCTGTCAGTGCAGTCTGCCATGGAATCTCCATCGTCAGTACAACTGTAAATGCGAAAAACGCGTTTAGTCCCATACCTGGCGCAAGTGCAATTGGATATTTCGCGATAATCCCCATAAAGAGACAACCGACAAAAGCAGCGAGACACGTTGCGACGAAGACGGCATTAATGTCCATCTTCATCTCATCAGGAACACCCTCTACTCCTTGCAGTGATAAAATCGAAGGGTTAACTGCGAGAATATAAGCCATCGACAGAAATGTTGTCAGACCGCCGATAATCTCCTTTTTAAAATTAGTGTCCAGTTCATCGAAACCAAAAAACTTTTTCATAACAAACTCCAATCATTCTATGATTATTTAAATTGTATGATCCTTGGATCATCGTAGCCTATGAAGCGAATCAGCAACTCTCTCGTGTAAGGAAAGAACATCTCTATTATCTTGCCGTAAAACAGAACGATTAATATCGTACCGATAAAGACCGGTCCGCCGAGTATGATTCCGAATATGGTAACTATCAGCTCCATTAAAAATCGCGCTCTCGCCATTCTTAAATTGAACTTTATAACCAGTACCATCATTAAAGAGTCTCTCGGCCCGGCGCCGAGGTTCGGTGTCATATAAAAGGCCGAGCCGAATGCTGCAATGAATACACCCGCTGTAAAGTAAATCGCTTGTGCCGGCCAGCTTTCCACGTCAGGCAGCACCCAGACGAAGAAGTCGATAAACGCACCAATCGTCAATAGATTCACGTACACTCCGCCTTTAGGCAGTGCCTTGACCATCAGTGATGTCGCTATCACAATACCGATACCGAGAATGACTGCCCAGCTTCCGAATGTCAGTCCAACAGACTGCCACAGTCCGAAATGCAGTACATCCCACGGGGACAGACCCATAACAAAGCCTTTAACCTGCATCGCGACGCCGATTGATAATATGATTAAACCTACAAAGTAAAACACGCAGCGTTTAATAAAGCTACTAGGCACTCTATCACTCCTATATAATATGTATAAAGCTTTACCAGTTGGTGTTAATCTCAAATACAAGTATATTATACACCTAATTCGATATAAATCTATGCTAAATCCGTACATTTTCATTTTTTTTGACTTAAATGTTTGTCTAAAAATTATTGCTTTCTCATCACATTTAAGATTGTTCATTTATGATATGATATTAGTTAAGTTTAGGTGGTGGTTAAAATGGATTTGGAAAGCAAATTACAGGAATTAAAATACGATTATGTACACCTTCAGGGTGATTTGGAAAAAATCGAGTCCACTGGTCATCCGACGTCAAAAATGACAGATCGTCTTCATGAGCTTGAAGAGGAAATTAAAGAAGTTCGAAAAGCACTAAAAAATAAGTAATTTCAGGACGTGTATACAATGAAACGAATGATTACCCTGATTATGATCATTCAATTTTTAATATATTTCGGGTTCAGTATGATTATTCCGGTTATTCCCGAACTCGTTAACCAGCTCGGTGTCAATACGATACATATGGGCTTACTGCTCGCGGTATATTCACTCGCGAGCTTTCTTTCCGCTCCGTTCTTCGGACGGCTGTCGGATAAAATCGGCAGACGCCCGCTGCTTCTCGGCGGGCTGGCAGCATTTGCATTCAGTTTTTTAATATTTGGCCTGTTCATAGATAACCTGGCTATATTATATATAAGCAGAGTTATCGGCGGTGCCGCTTCAGGTGCACTCTATACTGCAACGACGAGTATGGTTGCAGACATTACAACGCGCGAAGAACGAACGAAGTACATGGGACTTGTCGGCATGTGTGTCGGCCTCGGCTTTATTTTTGGCCCGGGAGTTGGCGGCATCCTGGCAGGAATCTCTCTGAGTTTCGCATACTATATGACAACTATTGTTATTACCGGTGCATTAATCTTCAGCTTCTTTAAAGTTTCTGAAACATATCGTCAGACAACACAGCAGACGCCGAAGAAAATTACGCTGGCTGCTGATTATTTTACGCAGCCTATCGGTATTCTGATGGTCGGTACATTTTTCGTAATGTTTTTCATGAGCGGGATGGAAAGTACTTTCCAGCTGCTCGGTCAGGACCGCATTAACATTACGCCTACTGAAATGGGTGTACTGTTTTTCATCGGTGGAATATTTAACGCCTTTACTCAGGGTGTATATATAAGGAAGCTGAAAGACGGCCAGGAGAAAAAAGCAATGATTATTGGTCAGATTATGGCCGTAATTGCATTCATTATGCTGCCGTTTATGACCGGTCTCGTCTATGCAGGAATATGTATTGTCCTCCTGATGACAGGTAATGCACTTGCAAAAACTTTAATGACATCGCAAATTACAAAAGAAGCATCTGCCCATGACATGGGACGCGTTACTGCAACAACATACTCACTCGACAGCCTCGGAAGAATATGCGGACCACTCGTATTTAACGCACTGTTCCTTGTCTCAGCCGGACTGCCGTTTTATTTCGGTGCGCTGATGACTATTTTATCGACACATTTTATTTTCCAATACTATAGAAAACGAGGGAGAGTCGCATGACATTATTAACACTCCTCATGCTTTTAATTTATATCGTCATTAGTGCAGCTACCATTCTGAATTTCAGATCGCGCATTTTTGACATCGCACGTTATATTTCCGGCGCTGCATTTTTACTGATGATGATTACTTTTAGTCTGTCACTCACGGGTGCTGATTTTTTGATCGTACTGGCGCTTGCACTATGCATCGTTCTGTCAGTTGAAATTACTGCATTTAAAGAATCAAAAGGCGACCGTGCAAACTTATTCTTAGTACACGCATTTACGCTGACGATGGCACTCGTACTTATTATAATTCTAATCACGCTGTAAGGAGATGTATATATGAGACGTGTCATTTTAATACTGCTGATGTTAATACAAATACTGTTTTTTATAAATTATTCGATTAACGACGGTATTATCTTTTATAACATCTATATATGGTTTACCCTTGCAGCGCTCGCTATTATTACCGGTATCCGGGCATTCCGCTCCGAGCCGCATTTAAATGAGAGCCGTCATATGCATTCTTATTTTTCACTCGCACTGATTATCGTCTCCTGTGCGTCCGTGCTGTTTATATTGTATATCGCAATAATGCAGCCGTATTATTTATAAAAAAACGTACGTCATTCCTTGTGGAATGACGTACGTTTTTTTGTGCAGTATTTTAGAGCTCATGTGTATGAAAAGCTTAATACATTGTTATGAAATCCACTGTAGCTGCGCCTATTTTCTTTTGATTATTTTATTCAATTTCATTTTACTCTTCTGGAACAGCGGGAACATTACTTCCGCCGCCATATACAGCGGACGGTTGGTCACATAATCAAATTCTCCGATTTTATCCGACACCTCTGTGCCCCACACTTTTTTAAACTGCCATAAACCGAAGTGATTATCATCCTTATCAGGTTCAACCGATACACCGCCGAAGTCATACGTTACAGCACCGTGTTCACGTGCATACTGCATCATGTGCCACTGCATGTGGTGATTCGGCAAGAATTCCCTAAGGTCGTTTGAAGAGGCACCGTACAGGTAATAGGACTTATGTCCCGACTGTGCAAACAAAGCACCTGACAGCAGCACACCTTCCGGATGTGTACGTTTGATTTCGTTCATACCGTCTAGCTGCGATTGAACTTTTGACATACGGTTATTTAAATTTTCGAGCTGATTCTGTTTTTTTTGCTCATCTTTAATTTTTTCTGCTTTCCGGATATCTTTAGTCACTTTCTCGATATCATTCTGCAGTGACAGCACCGCTTCATCCGGCAGAAGTTTTACCATGAACAGTTCCATATGCCCTTCCGGGTTTAAGTTATCGTACAGCGATTCAAAGTACGTAATGTCTCTCGTTAAGAAACCATCACGCTCACCCGTTTCCTTCATCAGTTTAACGAAGTCCGGAAGTTCTTCTCTTCCCGCTTTATAAACTGTTGTACCGGCGCGCAGTGAGTTGCGGACTTTCGTCCGGTTGTTACGCTCAAAGCTTTGCAGCAACGCTTTATCGTCAACGCTGACATTCGTCACCATCGTCGTCCGCGGCTGAATGACATCTTTACTCATACCATCCGTCAGACCGTGATGCTTAAACCCAAGCTGTTTCAAGTATTCAATAGCAGCTTCATTGCCTGCAG